>DATKUV010000050.1:0-8338 GCA_035530415.1 Candidatus Nanoarchaeia archaeon
AATGTCCTCCAAAAGTTGCACAATCGACGTATAGTAGCAGCACATCACCTTTCATGTTACTGATCCATGATGCGAATTTTTCCGGGATCAATGGATACTCTATCCAGGTTTTTGAGGAAAATCGTTTTTCAAGATCCTCGCTTAAGCTTATGTGTCTTGTTAATACTGCCAGATCATTGTTATTAAATAAGCCTGTGGGATTTCGTCCGTTTAATATATTTTCTGCCCCTTCTGTGATTAAGGTTTGAAATCCCATTTTTTCTATTATAGATGGGATCCGGGGAGTACAGATCAAATCCGAATTTACGAAAGTAGTTGTATTGCAATTAAAGAGTTCCATAATTTTTCTTTTATGCATCAATACATGTTGAGTAAAATATTCTGTATTATTGAGAAGTGAACTTATTGAATTATAGTACGGACTGCATAAGAATTCAATATTTCCCGTATTTGCAAGTGTTCTTAACGCCACAATCATCGCCGGATCCCATTTACATTGCTCTAACAATGTCCCTGAGACATTTAATCCATATTTACTATCATGATTTTCGATTGTCTTAAGCAGAGTTTTAAGAATCAGAATAAACGATTCCCGACATAAATTTAAAAATGAAATGTAATTCTTCTGCGAATCAAAATAAAGATCCAGATCAAGTTGACTATTGTAACCTTTATCTGGCCAGTACCATTTTGTATGATAAGGATGATGAATCTGAAAACATACACAAACTGATTTCATTATAACTAATATAATAACATAACATCTTAATATCAATGTATACTTTTAAAAAGTAGAAATGAGTATATTAATAATTGTACATAATTTTTTATTTAACAATTAGTATGGGAGTTACAATATGGACAGTAGTGTGATTGAATATAAATGGATCATTCTGACCGGAGAAGAAGCTGGTCCGAAATCGAATAAGATGGGGGGTATTTGGAACGTTATCGACGCTGAAGCGGTAACAATGGCCAACCTGTTGGATTCCGGAGAAATACCAGAACCAGAGAATGTTAGAATACTTGTTGTAGGTCCATATTATGGATTCAGTGGTGCAGATTGGAATAGCGGTTTGGATAGGGTAACAGACCTTAGTGATTTTGGTCCGCTTACAATGGATACCGCTTTACAGTCCACAATTTCAGCCTTAGAAAAAACAGGTCTCATAATTAAAACATGTTCCAGAAAAATCGGGAATACAGAGATTGGGTACCTCCTCTTTGATACAAGCAGTTATGATGTAACCACAACTGCATATCACAAACAGCAAATGACCCTCACAAACAAAGTAAAAAGCGAGGCATTTGAACTGGCAGGAATTGACTCTTATAAATATGAAAATATTACAAATCCGGCAGAGTACAATCATTACCTGAATCTTTCTTATTCGATCTCTGAATTAGTACGTTCATTAATGACAATGAATGAAGAGATGGCAAAAAAATACACAGATGAAGCAATTACTGAGTTTGCCTTTTCTCTTGCACCCACTGTACGTGTTTATCTCCATTGTCACGAATTTGGGGTTTTCTACAGTATTGCCAGGCTTAAGAAATTGGGAATACCGGTTAGAACAGTAGCAACCTTCCATGCTACAATCCCGGGCCGTACTGCAGGATATCGTTCTATTGAAAAGATACGCAATAATGACCCTTCATTTGGCCCCAATGTAAATGAAGCATTTGCCAAATTAGAATCACTGGCATCTTATTCTGATACCGTAACCGCAGTAGGGGATTCAACAAAAAATGAAGTGCGACTTTTTTATAAAATTGATGCAATACTTGTTCGAAATGGAATTGAAACCTTTGAAGGTGAGATTGACTGGGAAAATAAAAAGCAATGTAGAGAAAAGATTCAGAATTTCCTTTCAACATATCTTTACAAATATCATAATGGGGAACAAATCGATCCTGAAAAAATCATCCCAATATTTACAATTTCCAGAATAGAAATTGAAAATAAAGGATACCCTGATCTGTTGGATGCAATGGTCTTATTAGACAGGTTGCTGAAAAATCACATAATTAGCGGTACGCTTGACGAGGATGTCAGAGTGGTCTGTTTTTTAATTGCCGCCCATGGTCCGAAAGATAAGAACAATCTTCCGGATGGATTCCCGGTCAACCTGCCCAGCGAAATACTGGTGGGCGAAGAACAAAGACTGAACCAGATGATCATTGAGAGGAATCTCCAGTGTGAGAATCTGACACGGGGTAAGCGAAAAGCTGCTGCTCTGTTGTATCCACTATGGATCGGCCCCAATGACGGCGGTTTAAACATGACTCATGGCGAATTTATGGAAGGATGTGTGGCATCAATATTTCCATCAAGATATGATCCATTCTTATTGACCGGACTTGAAGCAGGTGCACAGGCCACACCAAGTATCGTCAGCAGAGTATGTGGGTTCAGTGATGCACTAAAGACCATGAAAAGACTTGTTATGGGTATGGGAGGGGTTATTGTCGTGGATAATATTGATCTCTCACTGAATGAGACTATTGTAGATTATGCCCTTGCCATGGATTATTTTACTAGTACTTATCTCTTAGATAAGGTGAAATATAACCTCCTTTGCCAGGAAGCATATCTATTAGCTAAAGAAATGAACTGGATCATGCCTTCCAAACTTTATTATGAAATATTGACAGGCACAAAACTGGATTCTTAAAGGTCAGGAGAAATTGAGACATGAATATCGCTTTTATAAGCATTGAATTTCCTCCAAGGATATTTGGAGGATTGGGAACTTATGTAACCAGCATTTCATCGAAATTTTCTGAAATGGGACATAAAGTGTGTGTCTTTACCCCAAATGATAATAATAAATTGAAGACTCAGGAGAAAGTTGATAACATTGAGGTTTATCGACCACTGGACATTTCATATCTCGATACTTTCAGACATTTCTCATCGAATGAAATAAACTGTCAATGGGGCGAGGAAGGTATTAGTTTCCTATGCGATCTCCTCAGTTATAATCATATTTCTGCATATCTTCTAACAGATCTGATCGGGCGAGAGCATGTGGATGTGTGCGTCGCTCATGACTGGTTAGGACTCCCGGCAGCACTTGCAGCAAAAAGGACTACAGGAATTCCTATTATTTATCATGTTCATAGCACCGAAGTCGGAAGGTCGTTGGGCTGTGCAAATTCTCAGGTTGTTTCCTATGAATTACTGGGAACGGAATTGGCAGATATTGTAATTACCGTATCAAATGCCATGAAAGAAGAACTGATCTCAATTGGTGCAAAACCTGAAAAGATCCATGTTTGTTATAATGGCATTGACGCAGAGAAATTTGATCCAGCCAGGATCGATAACAGGATGGTAAGCACACTGAAAAAAGAATATAATATATCATCGGATGACAAGGTAATTCTTTTTTTGGGAAGACTTGAAGAGGTAAAAGGTGCAGATAAACTTGTTCAGGCAATGCCGGCGATCCTCCGGCAAAACCCGAAAGCAAAACTTGTGATAGTTGGCAGTGGCACATACGAAGGACTGATCAGGGACCATATAGCACATTACGATATAGAAGACTCAGTCTTCCTTAACACCGAATTTTTAGATGACATCTCAAAGATGCATCATTATTTTATTACTGATGTATGTGTTTTCCCAAGTTTATACGAGCCTTTTGGCATTGTTGCACTTGAAGCCATGGCAATGGAAAAACCATTGGTTGTAGGTGCAAAAGGTATTAGCGGTCTCAGGGAGATCGTAATAACCTCACCATCCGAAAAACCTACCGGGATGCATGTAGATCCCTACGACCCGGAAGATATTGCGTGGGGGGTGAATACCTTGCTCAATGATCTTGATATGGCCAAAGAATGGGGTAAAAACGGGCGACAAAGGGTACTTGATACATTTACATGGGATATTATTGCCGCTAATACTTTGGACATTTATGGGGAAGTAATAGATGTCTGAAATTAGAAAACATTATTTTCTTGATGAATATTGTATAATTGCTGGTGAAAGGGGTAAGAGACCTTCGGATTTTGTATTAAAACCTGAAAAAGCAAAGGGAATGGAGTGCCCGTTTTGCGGTGGGAACGAATCCTTAACACCCAAAGCCACTGCTGTATACAGGGACGGACAGGTTCTAATAGATACAGACCATGAACGCGTTACAGGCTGGCAGGTGCGATGTATCCCTAATCTTTATCCTGCTGTTAGTCCT
This sequence comes from Candidatus Nanoarchaeia archaeon, assembly GCA_035530415.1. Taxonomy (GTDB): domain Archaea; phylum Halobacteriota; class Methanosarcinia; order Methanosarcinales; family Methanocomedenaceae; genus Kmv04. Next base: position 4,200 of record DATKUV010000050.1, read on the forward strand.
GAGGCTTCAGAACCGATACCGGTAATTAAGGAAAATGGATGGCAGGTTCAGGAGGGCTATGGTTTTCATGAGGTCATTGTGGAAACACCCGAACATAGCAAAATATTATCAATGTTCACTAACAAAGAAATGGCAATCCTCATGCAGGTATATAAGGACAGGATATTATTTTACGAATCACAAAAAGGTATTGTGTATGTTTCTCTTTTTAAAAATTCAGGTGAGGTTGGCGGAGCATCTCTCGAACACACCCATACACAGTTAATTGCGTTACCTGTAATACCACCGATCCTGAAAAGGGAGCAGGAAGTATTACATAACTTACATTACTGTCCGTACTGCGAGATCGTAAAAAGTGAGAGTACATCTTCACGCCTGATTACAAAGAACGAATACTGGGCAGCCTTTGCTCCATTTTATTCTCAGTCTCCTTTCGAGGTATGGATCATGCCATTTGAGCATCTATCACATATTGGGGAATGTTCAGACACAATGCTCGAATTCTTAGGGTCCATACTTAAAGAAATTATGATACGATACCGCGAGGTTTTAAATGATCCGCCCTTTAACTACATGTTCTTCCAGGATTTGGGGGGATATCATCTCAATCTGCGGATCAAACCTGTATTGTCAATAATTGCAGGTTTTGAAAAAAATACTGAGATATATATTAATACTGTTGCTCCTGAACAGGCTGCTGCGTTCTTGCGACAGGATAGTCAGATTTGAGTAAGGATAATCTTTATTATTCATCATATCTATATAAGATAATTAATTATTTTGAAAAACTGAAAAAAGTGGGAGGGAATTAATGGAATCATTAAGAATTGGAATGTTCTCATGGGAGAGTCTACACTCAATAAAAGTTGGTGGAATAGCACCCCATGTTACTGAAATTGCTGAATCATTAGCTAATAACGGACATGAAGTTCATATTTTTACCCGTCGTGGTGCTTTTAACGAATATGATGAAATAAATGGTGTACATTACCAGCGATGTGCTCATGATCAATCAGGCAGTGTCGTGCACCAGATGGATCGGATGTGCGATTCAATGTATGATAGGTTCGATGCAGTTCAGGATATATTTGGAAAATTTGATGTTTTACACGGCCACGATTGGCATCCAGTAAATGTGTTAAACCGTATAAAGAAAAAACATGATCAACAGTATATGCTTACCTATCACAGTACTGAATATGGAAGAAATGGGAATCAGTTTGTCTCATCATGGGAAGCGCAGGAAATTTCTCACAGGGAATGGCTCGGTGGGTTTGAGGCATCAAAGGTCATAATCACAACCGAGCAGTTCAAGCAGGAAGTACAGAATATTTACCAGATCCCGGATTATAAGATCTCGGTAATCCCGAATGGTATCATTCCGGGAAAAATTCAGAAGGAAGTTGATGCCGGTGAGGTAAAAAAGCAATTAGGGATCCATCCATATGCTCCGACTGTGCTTTTCACCGGACGCATGTCCTACCAGAAAGGTGTGGATATGCTGGTTAAGGCTGTGCCAAAAGTACTGCAGCAAAACTGGGATAGTCATTTCGTTTTCATTGGTGAGGGGGAGATGAGAATGCAGTGTGAAAATATAGCAACGCAATTAGGTGTTCAGGATTCCTGTCATTTTCTTGGTTATGCAAGCAATAACACGCTTCAGGATTGGATGAATGCCTGCAATATGGTTTGCGTTCCAAGCCGGAACGAACCGTTCGGGATTGTTGTTCTGGAAGCATGGGATGCATGTAAACCCGTGATAGCAACTGATGCAGTTCATCTGGTTAATGATTTTTCCAACGGAATTATGACTAATAAAACACCCGAGTCAATTGCAAGGGGTTTAAACTATTCTCTGGGTGGTTCGGATTCATCATCCAGGAAGATGGGTTTAAACGGCAATAAACTGGTAAAAACCATATACAACTGGAAAACAATAGCTAAGGAAACCGAAATCAGTTATAAAAATTTAACTTAGAAAAGGGGGGAATATTTATCAAAGATTTAATCTCAACAATTGGTGATGCTGCCGGAGCAACTTATTATGAACTTGAAAAAGGCGCTTTGAGTTTATCAAAATTGAAAAACACTCTTGCAGATTTGGGATTTGATAACAATGTTTCGATGATGGCTGTTGGCTGGCTGGCTCGGGAAAACAAACTCCATGTTATAAAAGAAGGAAAGATATGTACAATTAAGCTAAAATAATCCCCACTTTGTTGGGGGAATATTTTTGATAAAATTGAAACAATATATTTTTTGTCTGTTAGAATATCCTTGCCGATATTTTTTTCATTATATTAGTAAGACCTGATCACATTATGTCTTTTTAATAATTTTAGCCCATTTAATGGAAATATGCATTTGTAATATATTGCTGTATCATCCGGTGTGTATTGAAGAAGGATGCGTTTAGCGCAATATTATGGCGTACCAGGTTCATCCATTTTTGCTTGTTGGTATAGAACATGGGTATAATTTCATTTTCAAGTTTATTGTAGAGGTCATTTGCATCCACGGAATTGTCAGCTTCCAGATCTTCTATTACATCTGTGGGTTTTGGACCGATCCCCCATCCAGTCACGTCTTTAATGTATCCTTCCAGCCACCATCCATCAAACACGCTTATATTGAGAACGCCGTTATGACATGCTTTCATACCACTTGTTCCGGATGCTTCTCTGGGTCTTTGTGGTGTGTTCAACCACACATCGACTCCGGATGTCATTTTTTTTGCAAGGTCCATATCATAGTTGGCAAGGTAAACGATCTTTATTTCGCCGCTCAATTCTTTTATCCTGTCATGGAGATGTTTTATCCTCTCCTTGCCATCATAATCGCTGGGATGAGCTTTGCCGGCAAAGATAATCTGCATCTTTCCAACGTCTTGGTTCATCTTTATAAGTCTATTTATGTCGTAGAATATTAGATTTGGTCGTTTATATGCAGCCGCACGTCTGGCATATCCTATTGTCAACACGTCGTTGTCCATCCCCACATTTGTTAAGCAGTTGACTTCATTGATCAATGTTTTTTTAGCTTCCGTATGCGCATCCCAGATTTTACGTCTGGGGATGCTAATCGCATATCTCAATGTAAAATTATCCTTTCTCCAGCCAGGAATGTATTCGTCGTATATTTTTGCAAAGGGTTCTGAGACCCATGTAGCAGAATGTACACCATTTGTAATACAATCAATGCTGTATCCAGGGAACATGGTGCATGAGATTTCAGTATGTTTCTTTGCCACACCATTGACATAATAGCTCATGCGGAGTGCAAGCAGGGTCATATTCAGCTTTCCATCTGAGAAAATATCGTTATTTATGCCAAAACGTGATATGTCATTATACATACGATCGACTATATCGGATGTGAATTTATCGTGACCTGCTGGAACTGGTGTGTGTGTGGTAAAAATACATTTCTGTCTAACAGCCTCGTAGTCGTAATCGGTTTTATTGTTATCATTCTTATCTGCTTCAAGTAGTTCAAGGGTTAAAAGGGCAGCATGCCCTTCATTCATATGATATTTTCTTATCTTTGTGTGATCAAGTTCCTTGAGTATTCTAACTCCGGCAATCCCAAGTACCATTTCCTGTGCAAAGCGGTATTGTAAATCTCCCCCATAAAGATAGCTTGTGATTTTGCGATCATATTCGGAATTATCCTCAATGTTCGTATCAAGGAAATATACAGGTACAGTTGCACCGCAAACACCAGTTACCTTGTACAACCATACCTGGACAGCTACATCTCTACCTTCGATCGTTATATTTGTCCTCTCAGGCAGGAGTGTAAGGAAGTCATCCACACTCCAATTTACAGGCATCTCTATCTGGTTACCGTCCTGGTCGATTTTCTGATAGAAATACCCTTTTTCATTTAATAGCGTTATACCGACCAGCGGCACCCCCTGGTCAGCGCATGATTTTATTGTATCGCCTGCCAATACTCCTAATCCACCACTGTATGTGGGGAGGTTGGATTCAAGACCAATTTCCATTGAAAAGTAGGCTATGATCCTCTCTTTTCGGTTGGCTTCTATTATGTATTGTTGCATTATAATCTAATTTACATGTCATGTTCATTTTTAAATATATCTATTTCTCCTAATAAAAAGAAGAATGAAACGTCCT
>DATKUV010000051.1:0-14440 GCA_035530415.1 Candidatus Nanoarchaeia archaeon
TAGATAAACAAATGAGGTGAATAAATGCCAGAATATTTAACGCCAGGAGTATATACTGAAGAAATAGAGATTGGAGCTAAACCTATTGAAGGTGTTAGCACAAGCACTGTAGGTTTTCTTGGACCTACTGAAAGAGGGCCAACCAATCCGGAGCTTGTAACGAACTTCGGGGATTTCCAAAATAAGTTTGGTGTATTTGTGGAGGACTCTTATCTTGCATATGGTGTCCAGGGCTTTTTCAGTAATGGAGGACAGCGCTGTTTTATTGGTCGCATTGTAGGAAAGAACGCGCAAAATTCCACAACTAACCTGACAAGGAAAGAAGACGATACAGATAAAGATGTTGTGAAAATAACTGCAAATGGACCTGGAGACTGGGGGGACAATATTAGAGTGATTGTGGAACCCGCCACTCTGTTTAAAGAGGGGAAAAACCAGCTTTTCAAGTTAACATTGAAATACTGGAAGAGCATGGTGAAATCTGATGAGGAGAATCCTGATGAAATAAATAATCCGGGGGATAATCCGGATGTTGTGGAGGTTTATGACAACCTGTCGCCAATTGCATCATCGAGTGATTACTATGAGAAGAGGATCAATGGTATATCCAATCTTGTAAATGTTGAGGCAATAACAGAAGGACATCCTGATCCGCAACTCACCTTACTTGGAAATGGAGATCCGGGGACCGAAATCAAAACAGCGGATTATGTCGGAAATGAAGCAGCTCCTCCTGGTAAGAGGACTGGTCTTGCCGCTTTTGAGGAAATTGATAATATCAGTATTATTTGTGTCCCTGATGAAAATTCAGTTAACCTGGCAGGTTTAACCAGTGACATTGTCGGGCACTGCGAGAAGATGAAGGACAGGTTTGCAATATTGCAGGCAAAACAGAGTGCCGGGGATGTTGGAAAACTTGAACCACCGTTAGACTCCAAATATGCGGCCTTTTATTATCCATGGATCAATGTGATCGATCCTGTTACCAACAACAAGATGTTGGTCCCACCAGGAGGACACATTGCAGGAATTTATGCTCGAAGTGATAATGAAAGAGGTGTTCACAAAGCACCGGCAAACGAAGTTGTCAGGGGAGCACAGGAGTTGCAGTTCAACCTCAAAAAAGCAGAACAGGATATTCTGAATCCAAAGGGTGTGAACTGTATTCGTGCATTTCCGGGAAGGGGAATTCTAGTATGGGGTGCCAGAACGACATCAACCGATCCGCTTTGGAAATATCTCAATGTACGACGGTTGTTTTTGTACATAGAAGGATCCATAGAACATGCCACACAGTGGGTTGTTTTCGAGCCAAATAATGAAAGGTTATGGGCAAGAGTAAAGCAGTCCATCACCCAGTTCTTAACAACAGTCTGGAGAGATGGTGCGCTTATGGGTTTGACACCTGATGAAGCATTTTTTGTTAAATGTGACAGGACAACTATGACTCAGGATGATATAGACAATGGCAGGCTTATTGTTATGATAGGTATTGCTCCGGCCAAACCGGCAGAGTTCGTAATATTCAGAATAGCCCAGTGGACAGGCGGATCAGAGTAGAGGAGATTAGGTGAATAAACATGGTAGATAGAAAAGATCCTTACAGGAACTCCAGATTCTTGCTGGAGATCGATGGAATTGTTCAGGCAGGATTTAGTGATGTTACAGTCCCTGATATCAGCACAGACCCTATTGAATACAGGGAAGGAAATGAAGACACAACTGTCCGGAAACTACCCGGGCTGACCAAATATGGAAACCTTACTCTAAAGTGGGGGATTACCGATTCAATGGAACTTTTTAATTGGCGAAAACAGGTAATACAGGGAAAGACTGGCGAGGCAAGGAAAAATATTGCTGTTATTCTTCAGGATGAGGGAGGTAATCCGGCAGCTCGCTGGGAATTCAGGAAAGCATGGCCTATTAAGTATGATGCTCCGGATCTTAGCGCAAAGGGAAATGATGTCGCCATTGAAACGATTGAGATCGCTCATGAAGGAATGGACAGAGTCCAATGACGTTCCAGACCGAATTTGAATTTTCACTTCCCCAGGGCTATGTTGATGAGGATGGCAACCTGCACAAGGATGGGATTATGCGTCTGTCCACTGCGGCAGATGAGATCTTACCTTTGAAGGATCCAAGAGTACAATCGAATCCGGCTTACCTGAGTGTTATTTTGCTATCCCGTGTTATCACAAAGCTGGGTAGTTTGAATTCCATAAATCCACGGAATATTGAAAATTTGTTCATAGCCGATATGGCCTATCTGCAGGATCTTTACCAACGGATCAACGAAAACGGTTCAGACATGATAAAAACCGTTTGTCCCAAATGTGAACACACATTTGAGGTTAAGGTGAATGAACAGGGGAAATGGTAAGCTACCCCCTCGATCATTTGTTTGAGGAGGTAGCATTTCTGGCTTATTATTTTCACTGGGACTATGAAACCATCATGAATATGGAACACAGGGACAGACAACGCTGGTGTGAAGAGATCAGTAAGATAAACAGGAATCTCAATTCGAATGAAAAGAGTATTCTGGATATGTAAGACTTTATTCAGGGAGGAACTGTGCTGGTATGTCATTTAAAAATCTGAGGTTAGATCCTTATGCTGCCTATAATTTTATAATAGAGATTGAAGGAATTATCGCAGGTGGATTTAGCGAGGTCTCGGGTCTGAAAATTGAGACAGAAGTCGAATCGATAAGAGAAGGGGGAGCTAATGATGTTGAATATAAGCTTCCTAAAGGTACAAAATACTCAAACATTACATTAAAGCGTGGAATCACCGATTTTGATCTCATCTGGAGATGGTATGATGATGTCATTAATGGAAAGATAAAACGGAAAAACGGTTTGATAGTTCTGTATGATCAGGCTGGGTTAGCACTGGTAATATGGGGATTTGTTGATGCATATCCGATCATGCTGGATGGTCCATCACTTAATGCCACATCCAATACCATTGCAACTCAGACCCTGACTCTGGCTCATCACGGTCTTAAAAGAGTTGTATGAGTAATAATCCACAAAATGATGTATTAACATGATTGAAAATTTACATACAGATTGTAGTATATTGCCAAATAAGCTGCCAGCAGAATTGTCTAAAACAATAAAAGTCCGTGGACCTGATTTTTTTAAACAAATTGTGCAAAGATATACTATTACCAGAAAATCAAACGGTTTTCCGTCATTAATATTGCTCAGATTACTGGAAAATGTCAGTGGTACAACAAAATTAACAAATATTAATATCAACAATATCAAAAAAATATTGAATACCAGCATCAGGCAATATATAAATTTGTATGCAACAATCCAATCAGGACAAAATGTAATTTTGCGGGGATCATATATTAAAAATGCATTGTCATCCGGAAGATATGTGCCTGAACAAGAGGTAAATTTACAAACATATCCTGCAAAAGATACAAAACACATTGTAATCCCACGCTTGATGAGTTATTTACAGCGAATTAACGATCAAGAAACTGGTTATGGATTCCAGCCTGTATCAGCAAAGACTTTAGCAAAAACAGAATTAATGAGAACACTGCCTGAAAGGATAGTATATCAAAGAGAAAGAAGCGGAAATACAGTAACACTCTCAAATAACCAATATCCTGAAAATGACATCAGGGTTTTAAAGCATACATTGCAACCTGTCATGGCAAGAACATCACAGGAAAAAACACAATATAAAAACAGAGTCATGTCAAAGAATGCAAATCTGTCAAAAAAGTATCTGGATAAGGTATATCATTTTGTCTCTGCAGGCATTAATGAATACACCAACCAGGTGGTTAAGGATATTTCTGGAGTGAGTGAAAATCCAATTCTACTCTCAAATAACGAATATCCTGAAAATGACATCCGGGTTTTGAAGCATACATTGCAACCTGTCATGGCAAGAACATCACAGGAAAAAACGCAATATAAAAAAAGTGACAGGTCAAAGAACGCAAATCTGTCAAAAAAGTATCTGGATAATGATGATAATTTGGTCTCTGCAGGCATTAATAAAACGAACGCAAGCGGGACACTGATTGACAAAACAGGAAATTTTTCAGAATTACAGCATCTTAATATGCCAGATATTCCTCTCTTTGATGAATACAATAACCCATTCGTTGCTGATATTTCAGGAGTGGGATTGAGTGACAATACAAAAACCAGAGACATTATTGGGCATCCTCTCACCCATACGGAAGAGAATATTCCAAAAATAGATGCCATGATGGCACATATTCAAAAAAGAAATAAACTTGTGTATGAAAAACATGAGGATTTTAGCAAGCAAACAACAGATCGATATTTGGCTACTGAAAAAAATAATATTGCAGACAAGTCGATTTCAAATACACATATTGCAGGATCGAGGATGGCAAAAATGGGAGCATTAGCTGGTGAAGTTACAGATATACCTAACGTGTCGTCCAATCAGCATAGTATTTTTTTACAACATGCCGGACATGTGCAAACAGGCATGAGCGGAGGATTTAATTTACTGTCAAATAATATTGTCAGAAACCCTTCTGATCTGGTTCTCAGAAAGCTTGCTGTTCATAATAAAGAAAAAGGACTTGAAAACACAGATAAACCAGATATTATCAAAACTGAAATAACCAAAATTAATGTAGAAAAGGAAGACATTATTGGGCCGAATATCCAGGCAAAAGGAAGTATTGATGACATAGCTATCATTGCAGATAGGGTGTATAAATTTCTTGAAACAAGAATTTCTATTGAAAAGGAAAGGAGAGGTCTCAGGTGATGGAAAAAGCCAAAATACATGTCCTGGAGGGCAAGGGTGATCTCAAAGATAAACTCATAGAGGTCATGTTTAATCCGACTGATTATACAAGCACCATAAATGCAAAATGGGAAGGGGGCATGATCCCTACATTTACAGAAACAACTTTTGGCACATTGACACTTAATTTGTTTTTTGATACCTATGAACTCCGTGCTGATGTCAGAGAAGATAACGAAATTAGAATTTCCGGCAAAAAAGTTGCCGGAACAAAAAGAATTATGGAACTTGCTGTTCCAACTGTTGAGGGCGAAGTAACAAAAAGACCTCCTGTATGCTTATTCAGCTGGGGAAAATTTAATTTTAAAGGTGTTGTGCAATCAGTAACTCAAAAATTCACAATGTTCATGTCAACCGGAATTCCGGTACGTGCAACGTTGACCGTCATAATGAAACCTGTTGTGAATGCACAGGATATAGTAAAGCTAAAAGGTGTTGAGGCATGCAGAAAGATCAGACAGGTCAAACAGGGGGAAAGGCTGGACATCATAGCAGCAGAAGAACTTAAGGACCCATTTTTATGGCGCAAGATCGCTGAGTTAAATGATATTGATGATCCACTCAATTTCCCTGGTCCTGATGACATTGGAAAAATAATAATAATCCCTGACTAGGAGCTTAGATTGCCAAAAAATGAAGTTTCCACAGTCCCGATATTTAAAGTCAAAGTCAATGGTATCGAGCTTTCAGCAGATGCCATGGCATCTATTGAAAGTGTGATGTTCGAAGAAGAGCTCAACACAGCATCCATGTTTGTTCTTAAGCTGGCGACATCCGATTTTAAAAAAGGGGCATGGCAGTATGTTGACCTTAAAGTCTTCCGGCTGGGGGGTGAGGTCACACTATACATGGGCATGGACAATCTGGTTCTGATGATTGTGGGGGAGATTACCTCTCTTAAGCCATCTTTCAGTGAAAGTACCTCGACAATCGAAATTAGAGGTTATAATAGGCTGCACAGGCTCCGTTTTGGGTTAAAGAGGCGTACATTTATGGATACAAAGGATAGTGATATTGCATCTACGATCGCTGGGGAATGGGGGCTTGGTGCAAAGTCAGAAGATACAGTGACTGTTCATTCACATGTTTATCAAAACAACCTAAGCGACCTTGAGTTTATATTACAAAGAGCAAAACGTATCAGGTACGAGGTGTTTGTGGATGATAAGATATTACATTTTCAATCTCCAAAAGAGAGTGAATCAGCATCCATGACCCTTGAATACAGTGTTGATCTAGAAGAATTTTCTGCTGAGCTGAGTGCAAGATATGAAGGTGACGAGGTTGTGGTGCAGGGATGGGATTTCATGAATAAAAAGCAGATATCTGCAATGTCAAAAAGGGGAAATAGGATGTCAATGATGAATGCTAAAGATACGGGAACAAATATGACTAAATCGGCATTTGGAACTTTCTCATCATATATTGTAGATGAACAGCTTGTGGATATTTCTGATGCAGAAAAACTTGCAGTCGCCAGATATAATTCACATCTTTCAGGATCCGTAACCGGAGAAGGAAAATGTACTGGTATTCCTGAATTAAGGGCAGGCAAAACCATTGAGATAAAGGGAATTGACAGGTTTAGTGGAACCTATTATGTCACCTCAACATTCCATGTAATTGACTCCAGTGGTTATACCACATCGTTCAAAGTGAGGAGGGTTGGGATATGAGTTTACTGGATTTGCTCGAGGACAGGGACACTGATTCAAAGGTCAATGGTGTTGTCATAGGAATTGTGACAAATAACAAGGACCCTGAAGGGCTTGGAAGGATAAAGGTAAAATTCCCGTGGTTGAGCGATAAGGACGAGTCTAACTGGGCGAGGGTCGCATCACTTATGGCTGGCAAAGAACGGGGAATTTTTATCCTGCCGGAAATCGATGATGAGGTTTTGGTAGCTTTTGAGCACGGCGACATAAATATGCCATATGTTATCGGGTCGCTCTGGAATGGGGAAGATGTACCTCCTGAAACGAATAGCGATGGTAAGAACAATATCAGGATGATAAAGTCTCGCAGCGGGCATGTGATAAGAATTGATGATACACAAGGTAATGAAAAAATAGAAATTGTGGATAAAACAGAAAAAAATACCATCACAATTGATACAAAAGACAATAAAATATCCATAATGTCTGAAAAAGATATTGAAATGTCTGCACCGAATGGAAAAATTACGATCGATGCACAGGATATTGAGATCAAATCGTCGAATGCCACAAAGATCGAGGCAACAGCAGATATGGACCTGAAAGCGTCAGGTAACACGAATGTAAAAGGGGCTACAATTAATCTCAATTAATGGCAGGTAATTATGGGAATGCCAGCAGCAAAACACGGAGATCAGGTTATTGCAACAGATATTCATATAGTTTTAATACAGGCTCCTCCCAGTCCACCGATTCCGGTTCCTGTTCCTCATTCATTTACAGGTATCATAGATGGCAATCTCAGCCAGAATGTATTGATCGAAGGAATGCCTGCTGCAACAGTTGATTCAACGGCTACTAACCAGCCTTCTCATATTCCACAGGGGGGCCCCTTTCAGAAGTCTCCCTCAAACAAGGCAACAATAAATATGGGAAGTGCAACTGTAAACATAAATGGGAAGAAGGCAGCAAGGAATGGAGATACAGCAATAACATGTAATGATCCTTCAGACATGCCGATCGGAAAAGTAATTGCAGCAGGTATTGTATTGGTGGGGTGAAGAAAATGGATATGGATTTTCTTGGAGTTGGCCTGGGTTTTCCATTAAGGGTTGAAAACGGAAAAATGGCCTGGTCAGAATATGAGGATTCAATCAGGGAATCAATAATGTTAATCCTCGGTACATCAATAGGTGAGAGGATCATGAGACCTGATTTCGGATGCGGTCTTCATAATCTGGCATTCTACACAAATGATACATCCACTGCATCCTATGCAATATTTCATGTTGAAGAGGCTTTGAAAAAATGGGAACCCAGGATAGAACTTATGAAAGTTGATGCAAATGCTGATGAACAGGAAGTGAACAGGTTGAATATCAGCATTGAATACCGGATTATTTCGTCGAACACAAGGTACAATCTTGTGTATCCATTTTACATTGAGAGTGAATAGATGGTTATTGAAACTCCTGTTCTTGATAATAGAACTTCTGAGGACATTTATGAGCAGGCATTAAAGCTTGCGAGGCATTACTGTCCGGAAATGATTATTCCGGAAAAAGTAGGTTATTTTGATCCGGATGATCCCGGTCTGGTAATACTCAAGCTATTTTCAGATATGGCTGAAAATCTCATAATCCAGTTTAATAAAATACCCGACAAACATCGTCTTGCATTCCTTGATTTTATGGGAATGGACGTTCTATGTGCAAAGTCATCAAAGGTTCCGTTAACATTTTATCTTGCAGAAGGTTCTTCCGGCAATTTTGTTCCACAAGGCACTCAGGTAGCATCCTCGGAAGAATCTGATGTGTTTTTTGAAACAACACAGGGCTTGAGTGTGGTTCCTGCAAAATTGAATGCTATTTTTTCTTTAAATCCCTGGGAAGATAAATATACCGATCATTCAAAAGGTATTTTAGCTAAAAAAGAGAAATTCAGGATATTTGGAGGAGATGATGATGAAAAACTTCTTGATCATATCTTCTATCTGGGTGATGATATCCTGTTGCATATGCAAAACCTGCCATCAGAGTTAACGTTCCATTTTGAAGGAGAGAACCTTTTCGAAGAGTATTTTCACCATTGGTATGATGGCAATGATAATTTGATTGAAAATCTTGAGATCATATCTGATCAAGATGCAAAAAAACTCGATATAACCTTTAATGATAATACTCGTGACATTCAAAATATTCAAAAACTTGCTAGATCATCAATTGACGGAATAGAAAGCTTCTGGTTACATGTCAAACCGTATGATACTAAAATAGTTAACGGGACAGATTTGCCTGATATATCGAATATATCCATGGATATAACAGTTGAAAATATCGCACCGGATGCAACATTTTTCAATATTGTTCCGATAGATATAAAAAAAGGATTTTACCCTTTTGGAGAAGGACCAAAAAAAAGGGATACATTGTATATCGGATCAGAAGAGGCATTTTCAAAAAAGGGAGCTTCAATAACATTCGATATTGTATTTGAAGGTAAGATCGAAAATATTAATTTAGTACTTCAGTGGGAACACTGGAATGGAAATGGATGGGGACCATTAAATGTTATTGACAATACTGAAGCTTTTACAAAATCGGCTCAGGTATTCATTGAAACCTTTCCTTCCATACCAGCCATAGAAATAAACGGACAGTTAAACAGGTGGATCAGGATAAGGATCATATCAGAAAAGGTTTATGAGACTGATGGAAGAGTCGAACCTGAAGAAGTGCATCATGCTGCAGGATCACTATATGATATACTGAAAAAATCAACACGGAAAATAAGAGATAGCCTGGGTGAAACTGATATCAATCCCTGGTATAAATCACCTGTTTTTACTCCCCCATTCATACAGTCTATTGACATTTCATATAGCTATAAAGGTGTAGAGATCGGAAAGGTCAGGTCATTCAATAATTTTCAATATAAGGATCTGGCTCCGGAAAATCCAGGAAAAATTTATGAAGCATGTCCGGATAAAGTGCCTGTTTTTTATCTTGGTTTTGAAGAGGACATAGCAAGATTGCCAGTAACGCTTTTTTCTGCAGTTAAAGAGAAGCTTTATGGTGAAGAGCCAGTAAGGATCAAACATCCTGATTATCAGGATGATTTTAACAATATTAATGAAGCGACCAGTCTTGCATGGAAATATTATAATGGCATCTCCTGGAAAGAATTAAGTGTAGAGGACGAAACCGATTCTTTTAGAACAGGTGGTGTCGTACGTTTTTTTGTTCCGCCAGACATTAAGCATACATCACAATTTGGAAGGGAACTGTACTGGATCAAAGTGGAGATCAAAGATGGAAAGTGGCTTTCTTGCCCTGGATTAAAAGGTATTTTCCTGAATACTGTCTGGGCTTTAAACAATATAACAATAAGAGATGAAGTCCTTGGTTCAGGAAATGGAGAACCAGATCTAACATTTACTTTTTCAAACAGTCCTGTACTTGAAGGCCAGATCATTGAGGTAAAAGAAGTTAATATTCCTTCTAAAGATGAATTGAAGATAATAGAAAAAGAAGTATGGGTATCATGGGCAGAAGTGAACAATTTCACATTGTCTGGTCCCTCAAGCAGGCATTATATTCTGGATCGGGAAAACGGGATGATCATTTTTGGTGATGGGATCAGAGGCATGGTGCCCCCTAGAGGTAAGAACAATATTATTGCAAGGTGCTATGTTTCAGGAGGCGGTTTACGAGGTAATGTGGCGTCAAAGACTATTACTTCGTTAAAGAAAACAATTCCGAATATTGATAGGGTTATCAATCACATCCCATCAACGGGAGGCATGAATATGGAGAGTCTTGAAAGCGTAGTTGATCGATTTCCTCATATCATTAAAAACAGAAACCGTGCGGTTACTAATGAAGATTTTGAATGGCTTGCGTATGAGGCTTCACAATATGTATCAAGAGCGAGGTGTATGATAAAAAATGATACAATAACAGTTATTATCGTTCCAGAATATGAGGGTGAAGCACCTCTTCCGGATTCAGGTCTGTTAAATTCGGTTGAAATGTATCTAAAGGAGCGGGCTTTTTTTACCATTCTTCACAAAATAAAAGCCGCAGGTCCTGATTATACGCAGATAAATGTCTATGTGAAGGTCAGGCCAGTATCATTGAAGGATAGTATTATTGTTTTTGAAAGGGTCGAAAAAAAAATCAATACATTTCTGCATCCTTTGAAAGGAGGTCCTATGGGAACGGGATGGGATTTTGGACAAAACATATCCATCTCACAGTTGGCTGCTGTAATCGAGGACATTGAAGGAGTGGATTATGTCTATGAAATTGAGTTAACAGAAGGATTGTCGGGACAGGGGAAAGAAGAGTTGTCCGGGGTAGAACATCTATTGATGGAACCGGATGCCTTGCCCTGTGCCGGAATCATCAATGTGGAAATTGAGGGATGAAATATGACAATCCAGCTGCCCAATCTTGATACAAAAACCTATGAAGAGATCTCAGAGGAGATGGTTGCATCCATCCCGAAATATACAGATAAATGGACAAACCATAATCCATCCGATCCTGGCATAACGATTCTTGAGCTACTTTCCTGGATCGCAGAGACAACATTTTACAGGATTAATGGAATATCCAATGAATCTTATGTCAATTTTTTACGAATTGTAGCAGGCGCTTCAGGCATAGAAGAAGTTGAACGTTTGCTAAAAGACCTCCATAATGATAAGTACCACAGAAATATCCTGGAATTTTTAAAGATGATGGAAGAAGGTCATGACAAAACAATTCCAGAGATAAAAACGCAAGCTCTAATGTTCCTGAAGTCACGTTATAGGGCAGTGACAGAAGATGACTTCGTTCAGCTTACCGTTGAAGCTACTGATCTGTTGGGGGTGAAAGTCAGAAGGGTTATTGTTGAAAAAGCTCGGGATGAAAGTAAAGTTGAGATTATCTTAGTACCTGACAAATGGAAACAATATGAAGAACTTACGAAATTTGAAAAACAGAGTAGATATAAAGAACTTGCTGAATACGTGAAGGATTATCTGAATCCGAGGACGCTTATCGGAACAAAAATAGAGGTCAAACGACCTGTTTATTCGGATGTTGGCATAGACTTGAAAATTGTATGCCATCACTATGCAATAGCAGAAAAATTAGAAGCCGATACTAAGGACAGGATCTTGCAGCATCTTGATCCTTTTATGGGCGGGGATGAAAAAACAGGATGGCCATATCGAAGATCGATTTCTGTATATGAGATCGCCCAGATCGTTGAAGAGATTGATGGCGTCAAGCAAGTTGAATCAATAATGTTTGATGGCAATAAGAAATTAAAAATTAAACTTATAAACGGACTTATAAAAGTTGATTCATTGAATGTGGAAGTTGGGAGGGAGGAGAAATGAATCAGTCAGAGCAAGGAAGCAATTATTTACGCTTTCTTCCGGCAGTATTTCATGAGGGGGGAGAAAGTCCATTTTTAGAGCGTTATTTCAAGATATTCGAAACGATAATAAGCGGAATTGAAGATGATGAATTAAATGAAAAAAAGGGCATTTTAGAGACACTTAATATTATTTCAGATATTTTTCATCCAAGATTTTCATTTCTGTTCGATGATGTAGAAAAATCGTTCTTACCTCCTTTAAAAGGGGAAGAAAAAACTAAATTTAAAAACTATTTCAGACAAGATAAGGATATAGATTATTTTCTGGACGAGTTCTTGCGGTGGCTGGCTGGATGGATGGCTCTTGTTCTGAAAGATGATTGGGAACTTGAAAAAAAAAGGGAAGTTATCGCCAGGATCATCCCCATCTATAGGATGCGTGGAACAAAAAGAGGGCTTGAGGAATATCTGGGGATATATGTTGGTAAACACATTAACATTATTGGAGAAGCGGAACAATTCCAGGTCGGGACAACTTCCTATGTTGGGAAAAAAGGGAGGATAGGAGGATTTCCTCCGTATTTTTTCATTGTTGAAGTGGATGTAATGTATATGTTCAGATGGGATAATGTCCCGGGGGGCGAGAGTGAGAGGCTCTTAAGTTATCTCAAAGAAGATTTTGGTATTGATTGGGCAGAAGGTGCAGATATTCACAAATCGGATGATGGTAAAATCACCAGCATTACCAGAGATGATAACTCAGCCGAGATAAAGCTTGATAAAGAAAAGGGAAAAGTCGAATTAGTGGTTAGAGGTGACAAAACCTATGAACTGAATGTTAAAAAAGAAAATGGGGGGCTCATTATTTACAACGCAAAAAATGTTCGCGCTTCTGATATTAAAAAATGGAAGAACAAAAAGAAAGTAATTGAAAGAATAATAAACTCAGAAAAACCGATGCACACTGATTACTGGTTGAATATAAAGCAACCCAGAATAACGTTAGGTGTTAATTCGAATATTGGAGAAAATACATTGTTATAATAAAGTGGAAGGAGGAGATCCATGACCAATAAAACATCTCATAAAAGGTTGAATTATTACACAGGGCAGTTATTGAATGCCGATGATTTCAAGGATGAACAGCTGTATCATGTCGATACGATCAGGTCCCATAACAGGAACTTGCATACATGGGGCATTGCACGGGGTCTTAATGTTGAAAAGATCGGTACAAAAAATGTAACAATCAGTCGGGGGATGGCTATTGATGGTAAGGGAAGACAGATGGTACTTGATGAATTGAGAGAGATCGATCTGTCTCAATCAACTGCATCGTCCCTTTATCTAATTATATCATACCAGGAAGAACAGACTGACTTTAGAGAGGGAGAAGGAGATAAGGCATATACCCGTATTAGTGAAGAGTGTGTTATCGAATATGACACGAACGAACCTGATGAATTGTCAATGAAGATCATTCTGGCAAAACTGATATTCGATCGGGAAAAAGATACTCTAAGTTATATCGATCTGGAAGAACGTAGAAATGTAAAAAACATTGGAGGGGATATAGAGGTTAAAAGTATCGATTTTTCATTGCCGACGAAAGAATATTCTGATAAATTTCCTCGAATAAAGGGTGTGGATGGGGGGAACCCGGGATTAGAGATCATCTCTGAGAACACTGCACTGAAAGGAAACCTGGATGTTTCCGGTACAATAACTGGAAAACTCAGCAAGAATATGGTCGGTACTGACCAGATTGAACAAAGATCTGTACCGATTTCCAGAATGAGCACTATCCAGTCTTCAGGTACTGCAGAAATAGGACCTAAATCCGAAGCAAAAGTGGATTTTACCGAACCCGGTACCAAACACCATTTTTTTATGACAAGTGTAATTCCCATTACTCAGAATTCAACTATTGAATGGTGGTGGAAGGTGGAAAAAGGTGATCTAAGATCGATTCGCTTTAATAAAGAAATTGATTTTTTAAAAAAAATAGCAATTAAATCGAAACAAAAAACAATCAAATTAATGCAAAAATTAACTCATCTGATCTCAAGAAAAGGAAAATCCAGAACTGTTCCTTCTCAGGAGAGTATCAAAAAAGCAGACCTCGAAACGGTACCCCCATCTGCTCAAAAACAGCTTCGATACCAGAAGATCGTACAGACTCTGGGAGATGAAAAAAATAAATTTTCCTATGTACTGGTTGTTAAGAACTTCTCAAATAAAAAAATAGAAGTGGAGTTCAAATATTATGAAATTCTGGAGTGATGGGTGTGAAAATATCTGGTACAGTTCTAAATTCAAAGAATTATGCGCCGATCGCTCTTGCAAAGATCAGGCTTAAGGTTCAGGATAAAGAAATCGAGACTCCTTTTTTTACTGACGAGCATGGTTATTATGAATTCAAATCCGATCAGGATTATATCGGACAGCCCCTAAAGTATACGATTGAAAAAGATGGTTTTGAAGAGAAAACGTTCAGTACAGTTATTGATAATGCGGAAATTCAGAAAAAATTTTTGTTGAGAGAAACTGAAGCTTTAAAAGATAAGTTTGCAACATTAAAGGGATTT
>DATKUV010000052.1:0-6344 GCA_035530415.1 Candidatus Nanoarchaeia archaeon
TGAATATTAAAGACGCCGTAGCATTACGAAAGACTGCTGTGGCCACTATAACTGGAACCGACCTGGATAATATTGGTCAATTTTCTATTGATGAAAAGGAAGTATCAGGACGTAATATTGAAAATATGATTGGAGCGATCCAGATCCCTTTGGGTGTTGCCGGACCTATAACCATCAATGGAGAATATGCCATTGGAGAGTTCTATCTACCCATGGCTACAACAGAAGGCGCCCTTGTGGCCAGTTCCAACCGTGGTTGTTCGGTAATATCAGCCAGTGGGGGGGCAAGTGTAAGAATATTCCAGGATATGATGACCCGTGCGCCCGTATTCAAAGCCAGGGATGTGGTACAGGCCAGAGAATTTGTAGACTGGGTCAATGATCCCAGACAATTTGAAGCAATGAAAGCCAGGGCTTCTGAAACTACCAGGTTCGGGGAACTGCTGAATATTGCGCCTTTTGTAGTGGGAAACAACATATATCTAAGGTTTGGTTTCGATACCAAGGACGCTATGGGTATGAATATGGTAACAATTGCATGCCAGGCCATTTCCAGTTTTATCAAAGACCAATTTGATATTGAACTTATCTCCCTTTCAGGGAATATGTGCACTGATAAAAAACCCTCTGCCATTAACAATATTCTTGGCAGGGGCAAAACTGTAGTGTCCGAAGTGGTCATATCCAAAGACCTGATAAGAATGAAACTCAAAACCACACCTGATTCAATGGCAGAGGTCAATTACAAAAAGAACCTGTTGGGCTCTGCAAGGGCAGGGAGTACAGGTTTTAATGCTCACGTTGCAAATATTGTGGCAGCTATGTATTTAGCCTGCGGCCAGGATGCAGCTCATGTGGTAGAGGCCAGCAGTGCCATAACCACAATGGAATTAACAAAGGAAGGGGACCTTCACTGTTGTGTTACACTGCCCGCAATTCAGGTAGGAACTGTAGGAGGAGGCACAGGTATAGCTACCCAGCGTGAATGTCTTGAAATATTAGGTGTAGCCGGAGCAGGAGATCCACCCGGGACCAATGCCAAAAAATTAGCCGAGATTATTGGAGCAGCGGCGTTGGCAGGTGAAATATCATTGATCGGGGCCCAGGCAGCCGGACATCTGGCACGGGCACATCAACAACTGGGAAGAAAATGAAGAGAAATCTTATAAAGTACTGAATGATATATATATAATTTGGATATTATCAGGGAGTGATACTATTAAAAATATTGATGAGGCATTGGGAAAGGGAGCCAGAGCCCTATCGCATACATCTGGTTATGACGCAGGACGAAAATCCGCACCTGTGGTTATCCGCCATTGGGAATGTAATACCCTGGAAGAAATATTAAGCGCGACTATTCAGCAATTTGCACGTTATGGCTGGCTGCTGTTAAAGGATGTCAAAGTATCCGGGGACAAAAATGAGATTACCTGCATTGTAGACAAAAGTTTTGAAAGTAACGGATACAAAGGCCTAAGCCAGACAAATACCTGTTATTTCCTTGAAGGATTTCTGTACGGTTATATGGAAATTGTGTTCAACATGCAAAAGGGAAGAAGCTTGTAAAAAAATATCTCAAATATTAGATTGAAAAGGAGGGAGAGATTGTTCCAAAGTTACAAATCACTGATATAATCAACCGGTCTAATAATGTCAGCAGTTTCAGGTTCAAAAGATCACTTGATTTTCAATACCTTCCAGGTCAATATATCATTGTTCAACTTGTTATTGACCACCAGTTAGTCCAGAAAGCATTTTCTTTGTCTAGCAGTCCTACTGAACAGGAATTTATTGAATTTACCAAGAGATTTACTGGACACGAATTTTCAGAAGGGTTGAAAGCTTTGCAAGTGGGAGATTCTCTAAACGTTGACGGTCCTTTCGGATCTTTTACACTAAAAGAAAATGAGAATAAGATTGCTCTATTAGCTGGCGGGATCGGAGTAACCCCTTTTAGAAGCATGATTCAATATTCTATGGATAAAGACATTGACAATGATATTGTAATGATATGCAGTAACAAAACTGAAGATGATATCATTTTCAAAGATGATTTCCAGGAAATGATGACGAAACACTCTAATTTTTCCATTGTCCTTACATGTACCAGGCCAACTAATAATTGGACAGGTATTTGCGGTAGGATCGATCGTAACATGATTGAAAGAGAGGTCCCTGATTTTCATGAAAGGATGTTCTATATCTGCGGCCCGCCTGTTATGGTGGAAAGTATGAGAGAATTATTGAGATCAATGGACATTCCTGATAATATGATATTATTTGAAGACTTTTTCGGATATTGATTTAATAATAAGAAGGTATCTTAATGAAAGGTAATTATCTGATTTTGGTATGTATCATTACTACTGCAATTGTTTCCGGGTGTCTGTCAAATCTTGAAGAGACTGGTGATACCAGAGTTCCTGAACCTTCCCCAACTATGATTTTTACTGATATCGGGAGCGAAAATGAGATTGAGATCCCCTGGGTAGCATTGCCTGATGATTTTAGAGAAGAGACAGAAATCCGGGAGTACCAGAATATTACACTCACACCCATTTTCAGGCAGGGCAATAATGCCATAAAAGAAACCCAACATATTGATGTTAACACATACAAATTGCAGATTGATGGACTGGTGGATAGACCGGGGTTTTTCACCTATAATCAGCTAATTGCATATCCTCCGACCTCAAAAGTGGTTTCATTGAATTGCGTGGAGGGGTGGAGTTTTACTGCTAAATGGACAGGTGTCCAATTAGAAACCTTACTGAACGTTACCGGAATAAAGGATAATGCTACCGAGGTCATTTTCTATTCCTCAGATGGTTATTCCACATCCCACGACCTGACATACCTTCTGGATAACAATATTTTCTTAGCGTACAAGCTAAACGATGTGACCCTGCCTGATGAAAGAGGGTTTCCTCTTCAATTGGTAGCTGAGGATAAATTTGGATATAAATGGGTCAAATGGATCATTTGGATCGAATTGACAGATAAACCCTTTGAAGGATACTGGGAGAGCAGGGGATATAGCAATAATGCAGTAGTTGGCGGGCCTGCTTTTGAATGATAAATGTTAAATTTTAAGAGACCGTTTCTATTCGTGTTTGTGAAAATAATAAAACCGCGGAAAAACGTACAATTATACCTTTCGGTAGATTGTGAGGTCGGGTCCCTTCGCACAACTCCATATAGCCGGATATACTCCGTTATATGAAGTGGCGATCGTTTGTTGCAATTCCTTGCCCCCTCACAAACAATAATCCTCGTGATCGAACATGGTACAATATGCATCCTTTTCACTTATGCAACGGGTCGGACATATTCCACAAAAACTGAGTTGTTCATCCCACACTTTTGAAATTGTATCAAGTATTTTATTAACCAATCTATCATTAAAAGTTGGAAAATACAATTCAACCATTTCATATGAAATGTATACAGTATCGATTTTACCAGCTAGTTTCTGGAGGACAATATCCTTCATCTTCTTTGAGATATAGATTGAAAACTCAGCAATGGCCTTGTCATCGATTTTATATTTCTTTAGTCGCTTTTCATGATCTTTCTTCATCTCGTCAAAGATACCAACAGATATCTCAAAACAGAACCAGTTTAGTTTTGTTTTCTCATGTTCATTCGAATAAAATAATGTGGGTTTTATCACACTGTATTCGAATTCGTCTTCTTCAGTTTTCAGTGTTATCACCATCTTTGGTTATGTGTCTGATCTTAAATATTATTTTCATCGTTTTATATGACATTGCACTTTAAATTATATAAATAACGCCAAATGACGCCCCCCTTTTTCCTAACTTAAATTGTCATTTACTTTTTCCTTTTTTTCATTGAATTCTCAGAAATCCAAAAAAGAATGTTCTCAATTATCGGGATGCATATCGCTGGATGTATATACAATAGTAATTCGTTCGAAGAACTGATAAAATCCAAAGAAATGTATTATGACCTTTTTAATAATGCAAAGGACATTATATATACTCACGATCTTGATGGATATTCAAAAGAAGAGATTTTACGATTAAAAGGGGGAGACTTATTGACTGAAGAAAGTCTTGAGATTGCATCTATGTTTATGCAACAAATCCGGGATAATGAAGATATTTCTGTACAACCGATATTTGAAGTTGTCAACAAGAATGGGGATAAAATGTTCCTGGAATTCAATTTAAGGGCAATAATTGAAAACGGGAAGCTGGTAGCTATTCATGGGATTGCCAGGGATGTAAATAAAAGACTGCAGGCAGAAAAGAACATATTGATTTTCTCTAAAGCTATCGATATGGCTTCAGATGGCATTAATCTCTCAAACTCTGAACATAAGATCAGTTTTATTAATGAATCAGGTGCTAAAATATTCGGATACAGCCAGAGAGAATTGCTCGGGCAATCTGCAAATATTTTCTATGCAGAAGAAGATCTGCCAAATTTTGAAGAAAATGTAATCCCGTCCATGAAGTAAAATCAAATATTTCAAATACCTGATATAATAATTGATATTGTGATATAATTGCCTTTTTCAGAAGCATTGAGGGAATCGTCCAATGGTGTGATTATTGATCTGGAAGTAACTCCCGGGTCCAGGATAGTGCAGGTGCCCAGCGGCTACAATTCATGGAGAAAGCGAATCGAAGTTAAACT
This sequence comes from Candidatus Nanoarchaeia archaeon, assembly GCA_035530415.1. Taxonomy (GTDB): domain Archaea; phylum Halobacteriota; class Methanosarcinia; order Methanosarcinales; family Methanocomedenaceae; genus Kmv04. The sequence goes on from DATKUV010000052.1 coordinate 4,669, forward strand.
TACCCAGGCAGCTCAAAAGGGAAAGGCTAACCAGCAATTGTTAGAAAAACTATCAGAAATTTTTGGAATTGGAACATCTGATATTATTGTAGTATCAGGGCAGACAAGCCATAAGAAGGCAGTACATATCAGGGGAATGAGTCTTGAGCAGGTTATTGTTCTATTAACTCCCTTATTAGAAAATGATTAAATTGGGTTTATATGCCTAAGTAAAAGGTGTCTCTATTGGATGATCTGGAACGGCTGGAAAAACTTGAAGAGTTGATACTGCAGCTTCAAAACCTGTCAAAGGAAGGAAATGTCATTATAGTAGAAGGACAAAGAGATCGCAGAGCCTTAAGGGAATTAGGCATTACAGGCCCTATTGAACTTGGTACTAAAAAGTCGTTATTGTTATTTTGTGAAGAATTGGCCCGAACGTATCGAAATGCAATTATCCTGACTGACTGGGACAGAACCGGGAACAGACTGGCAAAGCTTATGGAGCAGTATTTAATGGCCGTAAGTGTGAAGGTAAACACAGATATCCGTGTAAAAATACAGAATCTGGTCCAAAAAAGGATAAAAGATGTAGAAAGTCTGCATACACACATTTCAAACCTTAAAAATGAATTGAAAACCACTTATTAGTCTATGAATGAACATGACAATTACACTTACTACCACAACTTTAATATTCTTTATTACTAATCTAGAAGCATAAATCACATTGTTCAAATAAATGATTATATGTGATTGATACATAACATTCAACAATATAAATTAATTCAAATACAAATCAATAAAAATTGTTAGAAAATCATATGCATTCCAATATTCACCAAATATATGCAAAAAATAAAAGATGATAATGCAAAATTTGCGGGATATTTAACGGGATGTTCATCAAAAAAAGGGTACAAAACCATTTGAATGGTTTTAAATCCATTAGCTTTGATAATAATAATAATAAAATAACATTAATCGGGAAGATTATTGTTAGGAGATATAATTAATTGATAAAACATGTCCAAAAGAAACTAAAAGATTAAAATGACTTAGTAACATTGGATAATAATAATAATCAATTTAATTTATATCTTTAATAATTCAATTTTTCTAACTTTTTTTATTAAACATACATAGAGGTGTAATTATATGCAAAATACAGATACTACTAAGTATATCATCCATTCCAGGATCAAGGCTGACGGGGTTGTGGAACGACCTGACGTTGTAGGTGCAATATTCGGTCAGACTGAAGGGTTATTAGGTAATGACCTGGATTTGAGGGACCTTCAAAAGACCGGTAGGATTGGCAGGATCGAAGTAAATATCAAATCAATTGGCGGCAAATCCAATGGAACTATTAACATTCCATCAAGTCTTGATAAAGCAGAAACTGCCATACTGGCGGCATCCCTGGAAACCATTGACAGGATAGGGCCTTGCATTGCAAATATTGAAATAACAAAAGTAGAGGATATCCGGGCTTCAAAAAGGCAGCATATCGTAAATAGGGCCAAATATATCCTGACTGAAATGTTTGACGAAAACGTTCCTGAAAGTCAGGAGATCACTGATGAAGTGAAGCAGGCTATCAGGGTCGAAGAGATGACTTATTATGGTAAAGATAATATTCCGGCAGGACCCAATGTAGTGGATTCTGATGCCATTATTGTAGTGGAAGGACGTGC
>DATKUV010000053.1:0-6688 GCA_035530415.1 Candidatus Nanoarchaeia archaeon
TCGGCAGCCGAACATACGATCGCCATGATGATGTCCATGTCCAGGAATATCCCCCAGGCAAACCAGTCTCTCAAATCAGGTAACTGGGACCGCAAGACCTTTACTGGAGTTGAGGTGAGGAATAAAACTCTGGGTCTCGTCGGCCTGGGCAGGATAGGAGCCGAGGTTGCTAAACGCGCTCAGGGAATGGAAATGAACATCCTGGCCTACGATCCATTCATTAGCGAGGAGAGAGCTGCTGAACTTGGTGTTACGCTGGCATCAGTTGAAGATATCGTAAAAAATGCCGACTACATCTCTGTACACACACCACTGACAAAAGAGACCAGGAACATAATTGATAAGGCAGAACTTGATATGGTTAAGCCTGGAGTCAGGATAATTAACTGTGCCCGCGGCGGTATTATTAATGAGGAGGCATTGGCAGAAGCTGTTTCCAGCGGTAAGGTGGCCAGTGCTGCAATTGACGTGTTCGTTAATGAACCGCCAACAGGCAGTCCGCTGTTAGAACTGGATAACATCATAGTAACACCACACCTTGGGGCCTCTACTCTGGAAGCCCAGGTCAATGTGGCAGTGGATGTGGCAGAACAGATAATTAATTTCAAGAACGGACTTCCAGTAAAAAATGCCATCAATATGCCGTATGTAAAACAGGAAGTCATGAAATTGTTGCAACCTTACCTGCCGTTGGCTGAGAAGATCGGAAAACTCGGGGCTCAGCTTATGGAAGGCAAATATGAACGGATCGAGGTAGCTTACAGTGGTGAGATCGCAGAAAGAGATACGGGCCCCGCCACGGTAGCAGCATTAAAAGGACTGCTTGAGATCGCAATGGGTTCATCTGTTAATTATGTCAATGCTCCGATCATCGCCAAGGAACGCAAGATCAAGGTGGTTGAATCGAAATCCAAGACTCTGGAGAGTTATTCCAGTAAGATCACTCTGCGCATTTTCAATAATGGGAATGTTAAAACAGTAGCAGGGACAATGGTTGGTGTAAATCCACGTATCATTCAGATCGATGAGTACAGTATAGATATCCAACCCACAGGTCATATGCTGGTAGCCCTCCATGAAGACCATCCTAATATTATCGGGCCATGCTGTATGGTAATGGGGAAACGAAACATCAACATAGCGGGCATGCAGACAGGCCGGATCAAAGCCGGAAGTACAGCTATTATGGTATTGAATATTGATTCTGATGTCAATAATGAGATATTAGAAGAGATCAAAGCTGTTGATGGGATTCTTGAAGTCAAGAAGGTTTATGTTTAAACCTGTCACTACTATTCATTCAGTATATAATGTAATACTGTACTTGTAACAAAAATTATAAGTAGTTTGGATTACTATTTTCACTTATTATGGAAGTAGTATTCTGTGTTATCGGTTCTGAAAATGATTTGGATGATTTGAATTCAGATGAAATAAATGTCCATTTCTGTTTCAGACCTTCAGAAAAAGATATTTTCAAATTGACTCATAAATGCCCTAATGTTAAGATAGTTCAACTTCCCGAATCTTATTCCATTACTTTATCGAATACAACTAAGACATTACTATCAATGAAAAATGTAGAAATTCATGTGGGGAATGTCTGGGGACATAGAACCGATCTCGACAAATATATAACAGTAGATATCTAACTGTGGAATTTAGCATTTGGTTTTAAGGAATTACTTTTTTGGTATTTACTTATTTAGTACCCTTCAGGACCACAAGCTGTTCGAAAAAGTGTTTGGATCTGGATATTGGTTCAACAAATAAATCTGCATTGTTCATGATGAGGCAGACTTCTTTAATACCTGTAAGAGATGAAACCAGCAACAAAACACGTCCCTTTGGGGAAAGTAAATCTCCTAATCCATCAATAAATCGTTTAATGGTTTGTCTTCCATTTTTTCCTCCCTCCAGAATTAGACTATCCCATCCACTCAAGCGTTCCTCATCTGAGGTCGGTAGATATGGGGGGTTAAATACAATAAGATCAAATTGCCCTTTGATACCGTCAAAAAGGTCGGTCCTTACCGCATTTATACCGTTATTACTGGCACAGAGAACAGCATGGGGATTTAGGTCAGTAGCAACTACCAATGAAGCGCGGTTTTGTGCAAACATAGAAACAATTCCACTACCGCAGCCCAGTTCAAGCACCCTGTCACCATCTTTAATATTATCTATTAGAGCATCAACCAGCAGAAAACTATCTTCAGCTGGTTCGTAAACATGTGGTAGAAGATGTATAATTTTCCCGCGATATGTAATTGAAGTCATGTTCCTGTTTGGATTATATTTGCCAGCTCTGCCAGTTCTTCAGGGGTTAAAGTTTCAGGACGCTGGTTAAGGAGGTCTGCATTTAGTTTTAACATATTATCTGATGGAAATCCAAGCATTGGTGCTGCTGCTTTTAAAGAATTTCGTAACATTTTTCTGCGCTGACTGAATAATGCTTTTAACAGTCTTTTAAAAAATTGCAGGTCATTGACCCTGTATGGGGGCTCTTTTGGAGTGAGTTTCAAAATTGCAGATTGGACTTTTGGCTGTGGTTTAAAGGCTGAAGGAGGTACTTTTTCCAATAATTCAATATCAGAATGGTATTGTGCCATAACTGTCAACCGACTATAATCTGAGGTACCTGCAACAGCAATCATGCGGTCTGCAAATTCAAGTTGATACATTAGGATGGCAAAATCAAACTGGTGTTCCAGCAACTTGAAAGTAATTTCAGATGATATCTGGTATGGGAGATTTGATACGACTTTATTGAATAAGGGAAATTGGACCTTCAATGCGTCCCCGTGCACAACAGTAACATTTGTATCTTTAGTTAATTCCTTAAGGTTGTCTGCAAGCTTCCGGTCAAGTTCGATAGTGATTACTCTGCCTGCAGCTTTTGATAGTTCTTGTGTAAGATTGCCGGGGCCCCCACCGATCTCAAGGACAGTATCTTTTTTATTCAGATCAGCATATGCGATAATCCTGTTAAGTACGAGCTTATCAGTAAGAAAATGCTGGCCATATTTTGGTTTCATCTATGATTGCGGTTCTTTGCCGGAGTTGTAAATAGACGGTATTTTATCTGCTCATCCTTGAGTTCATCAATAATTCTGTGAACAAATAATTTCTCAGGTGTATGCAGACCTTTGACCTTTTCTGTAAGGTCCTTGAAACTGAGGAATTTTCCTTTCTTACGTTCATCAATGATCCCCCACATCAGTTTTTTACCAATTCCTGGCAGAAGTTCAAGCATATGAAGTCTATTGGTTATAGGATATGCATCATTAAAGAAGTCCACATATTTTGGTTCATCTTCCGCAACTAATTTTTCAAGAATGTATGGTAATTCTGCTTGAGCACCATGTGTCATTTCATCATAGGTTATCCTGTGCTTGACATGGTCTATAACATCCCGGTCCCCTTCTCCGATATACAATTTATCCTGGGTTTCCGGAACGACACCCTCTTTTGGGACCAATTCCATTAGAACAAAATGATCAGCTCCAACAGCCTGGACAAGAGGTTTTCTCTGATATACCGGCCTTTGGTCGTCAGGATTGCCGTATGGCAAGTAGTCTAAAACCCATGCCCACTCTTCTTTTTGAGGTTTTTTTCCGATAACCATAAGTAATCACCCATAACCTTCTATATTCTAAATATTCAGCTTCGATCAAATAAATAAGCTCTATACATTGTTTTTTTTTAATTGTATGTATCAATTACATATAAGCTTTTATATTATAAAAAGTGTGAAATTTAATATGCTGCCGAGACAATGTCTAATATCTTAGCCAGTTCCTCTTCTGAAAGAGTAAATCTTTCTTTCGCATAAATAGAACGTATCTCATCAAAGGAACCGGGCTTAATATCTGCAAGGCGGAATGCTATTTCTGGTTTCATTTTTTCCAGTTTTAGCAGATCCTCAACTAATTTATTAGCTGTAATACTATCGGTTTTTCCGAAAGTATCTACATGATTAATAGCTCGTCTTAGTTCATATCCCAGTTCAATTCCCTGTTCTGTTCTTTTATTTCGGATATCCAATAGGATCTCCTTTGCTTCTGCGAGGGTTATCATCTCCTCGTTAATTATCTCTTTTACTAACATATGAAAACTATCCTGTTATGGCAGTTATAATTTCGTCCAAATATTAAATTTGAGGTCGAAGGTGTTCGGGATAGAGAATTACCTGTTTGGTTGCATTTCCGTCAGATACTTCCAGGATATATGCACGGCCTCGCTGTCCTATTACTTTGCCTGTTTTGCCATGGAACTTGGGATTGGACATTCCGCGATGGACACTTGGGTCCAGTTTGATATGTACTGACTGGCCGATCTCGAACTCCTGGATGGCGCGGCTTACGGGACTGAGTCCTCTTTCTCTGACGTTTTTCTGCAATTTATATCTGGTCTTCCTTCTCTCACCATGTGATTTTGACAATGTTAGATCCTCCAATTAGATGAATATTCCTTTTACTTCTATTACGTCCAGTTCGGCAACTTTTGATTCCACACCGAGCAACTCTGAGAGGTTCGGTCTGGTTCGTCCTTCGTCACCTGAAACCAGCTCCTTGACATACAGACCTCCCTGACAATCCACTTTGATTAATGCTGATTGCCCGTCTGGAGACAGTTGTTCCAGCTCAATATGATGGACCCTCCGCTCTCGATCCAGGTCAGCTCTGCGATGAGCTACTCTGGTGGGTGTTCTCTGGATTATGGAGTTTTTGGAAAGTATGTCTAAGGCAGATATAAGTTTTTCTTCTGATACCTGTGCCCTAAATGTGACTCCTATCCTATAAACTTTATCTGCCTTTGCCTGTTTTATGGCTTCAACTGCAGAACGGGTAACAAATTTCAGGCCCAACACTTCGATTTTACCGTCTGCATGACGGTTCACCTTGTGCTGAAGCCTGGTAAGATCAATACGGCGGCGTATGGGCTGGACTGCTTCCACGACAAAAGGTCTTCCCTTACCCAGCATTAACGCGTCTATGTCTTCCCGGCCAGCCCCGTGAAAAACAGTATCAATTGCACCAGTGGCAGCCATTACTTCAGGACGGATAAGTTCATCCACTGATTCAGGGTACATGCGCCCTGTGAAATCGCACCTTTCACATCCACTGCCGCCGCATTCCCGGCAGGGCCAGCGGGTCTGAGGGATGCCCCTGATTATTTTACGGTATCTTCCAAAGATAAATAATGATCTCACTTCCAGATCAACGGTGCCCTGTGTTATATTCAATATAGCTGTGATTTCTGGTAGTTTCATGGAAGCATTTTTACCTAGCAGGGCTTCAACCCGTTTCCCAACTTCCCTGTTCATTTCGGTCTTTAACTGTTCTGCCCATCTCGTTCGGGATGTGGCCCAGAGTATCTCTTCATTTTCGATCAGCAGTCCTGAAGGTTTGGTACCGACAACAAAGGTATTGAATTCAAATCCTTCAACAGCCTTAACGACTTTTTTGGCCCAGGTATCCAATTCCTCAAACAAAGCGTTGCAGACCCAGCATTTTTTTTGAATATCCTCTATTTTCAGGCTTTTTCTGGCATGGACACTGCTGGGAGCCAGCAGCTTGAGCAATGAATCGTCAGAGGAGTCCTTGTATTTCTGGTCAGCATCTAAGACCAGGGCTAATTTTACCGCGGCCCCCCTCTGGTCGTTGGTAAGACCTGTGGAGAGATTGGCAAAAAGGCGGCCCATGCAGTGATCGCAGATGGGGCCTTCTGATAGGGTGGAAGTTGCAGTGTCAAGAATGTGGTCTGTCATGTTGTTTCAAATCCAGGTTGGTGGTTTAAGGATTTGTTGTTCTAAAAAGGTTTGGGATAAAATAATTTTATTTATCTGTTTGGGACTCTTCAACGAGTATTTTTAGGTTATATCACTTTCAATCCGTTCCATCTCAAAGAGAAGAAAATAAAGCTCAGTTGATCAATTACTTTAAAGCCACAGATAAAGAAGTCGGGCTATTATTATATTTTGGTAAAACACCAGGATTTAAAAGAGTGTTATTTGCGAATGACAGGAAAGAAATATTTAAATCAGAAACCCCAAATCCGTGAGGATCTATCAAATCAGTGTCATCCGTCATCCTTTATCTTTGATAAATGCCATTTAATCAATCCAAACAACCATGCCAATAACCTAACTTCTTCCATATCCTGCTGTCACATATGCGCTTCCGTTTATGAACTCATCAACCAACAAATTCAATTAATACCGAGGTCACGATTAGCTTGATTTTGTAAATAAGTATAAATTCGCAGGATGGACCAATCCTCTCAAAAACTTGATGATTTGTTCACGATGTATTGACACCTTCCAGGGGTAAGTTTGTAATTGATCTCAAACACCAACATCATTAAATATGACTGGAGTCATATATGACCCAGGTCAAATTTGACCAAAGTCATTAATGAATACAAAGGTGGTATCATGTCCCTGCGTGAAAAAAAGAAACTTGAAACAAAAAATAAGATTTTTGAAGTATCCGGAAGATTATTTAAAGAAAAGGGATTAGAAAATACTACCGTTGAAGAGATAACCAAAGAGGCAGGGATAGCTAAAGGTACGTTTTTTAATTATTTTCCGACTAAAGAAGCCCTCCTCATGTACTTCGGAGAACAAAAAGAGGAGCTAATTTATGATCTTATTGAAAATGAAACCAACAAAAGCATTCCTATA
>DATKUV010000054.1:0-2901 GCA_035530415.1 Candidatus Nanoarchaeia archaeon
AGGTCCTTTATCTTCACTTAAAACGACTTGAAAAATCTGGATTTGTTGAGGGCGACCTGCGGCTGGAAGAAGACGATATGAGAGCCAAGAATTTTTATAAGCTAAAAAGTTTTAAAATTGAATTTAAACTTGATGACCTAGAAAAGATTTTTTAATTGATGTCTTCTTTACAATGTTATTTGAATTCCGGACTGCACACACCCCCAAATCTCATATTCCCTTATAGATGTCCGGCGTAAATCAAGATACAAAATGAGCGGCAAGGACAGCATTCGCGCTTAATCGGTCATTTTTATGAAAAATAATAAGTATTCTATAATAATCACCAGAATATAGTCGCATTATTTAAAAACATGGGTGACACCGAATAAAATATACCAGTATGTTGGTACATTCCTTCAAGTATTTAATAATAACCTTAACACAAAGATTATTGTTGATTCAACATATTTAGTCCAACATGAAAATGATAAATATACTCACGATACCAGGCTTAAGCGTGGACATGGAAACCACAGACGGAATGCGGCTTGTAGCATCTGGTCCCTTGAGCGCAACCTGCGGGCCAGCCCTGAATCGTATTAATAAACAGCTGCGGGAAGAGAAACCAGCCCGTGTTGATGAAGATTCTGTAATCGCATCCACCTGGCTGCCACCTATTCCCAGCAAGGTGTTCAACAGGTTGATCCGTGCTGAAGTCAGCTGCGCATTAGGTAAATACGTGCCTGAAACCGTGTCAATTGAGATCACCAGGGAATGCAAATGTAAATGTGACCACTGTACTGTCAACGAAGGCGAAGGTGAGAAAACCACTGACCAGATAAAGCACATAATTGACCAGGCCCTTGATATGGGAGCATTCATCATTACATTTACAGAAGGAGACCCCATGCTGCGGGACGATATCTTCGAACTTGTTGAATATGTTGACAAAGAAAAAGCCATTGTCAATATATTTACCCCAGGCACTGAGATGACTCCTGAAAAAGCTGCCAGGCTCAAGAGTGCTGGTCTTCACAACATGCTTATCAGTATATACAGCACAGACCCGGCAAAGCATGACGAGACCAGGCGGCTGGAAGGTGCATATGAGAAGACAGTGGCTGCCATTAAAATGGGAGTGGATGCAGGACTGCTGGTTACTATGACCACCCATATCTCGCCCCCGCGCATGCACGAGCTGCCCGGGCTGTACGCTCTGGCAGGTGAACTTGGAGTTCATGAATTCAGTATCTGGGAGAGCGTTGCCAAGCGCCTGGGTGATAGAGTGATATCTGTTGATGAACGAAAAGTAATTTTGGATATGCACAAAACCCTTAACCAGCCAGGACCTGGTCCCAGGGTATTTACCAATTCCTTCTTTGAAGGGGAGATGCTGGGATGTATGGCAGGCAGGCGCTGGGCTCATGTGTGCGTGGATGGTTCTGTCAAAGCATGCCCCTACATGCCCTTTGATTTCGGAAATGTGTTTAATGGAAAAGAACTTGAGGGCGCCTGGAAAACTATCAGGTCCTTAAAAGATTTTAAAGGCCGCAGGAATCTTTGCATGATGCAGGACCCAGAGTTCCTTATAAATCTAGAAAAGATACCTGAAGGTGCTGGTTCGAAATATAGTTATAAAGTTATTTTGGAGCAATAGGAGCCATTTTGGATTTGTGTCGATTATTTTCGATACGTTTTAGAAGACTATTTATTATTTTTTCCTCGATACCATAACGGTTTATTACATATTCCTTTGATGCATTTTTATCCAGCAATTCTGAGAACACATTATCGATCAATTCATAACTCAAACCCAGTTCATCCTCGTCTGTCTGGCCCGCCCAGAGACCTGCCGAAGGAGGTTTATCAATGATATGTTTCGGCACGTTAAGATAATCTGCCATTTTTCTGACCTGGGTTTTGTACAGGTTGCCTATGGGCTCAATGTCCACTCCTCCGTCTCCGAATTTCGTGAAATATCCTAACAAAAGTTCGGTCCTGTTGCTTGTACCGACAACCATACGGCTCATAATATTGGCATAATAATAAAGTATAGACATCCTTATCCTGGCTTTGAGATTTCCTGTTGCAACGATCTCTGAATCTACCACTTCCGGTATTGAATATAGAAATGAATCCAGAATATTTGAGATCTCCACCACAGAATATTCAATACGCAGGATATCTCCAATCTCTGTTGCATCAAGTACATCATCCCCAGGAGTTAAGCTTTTTTCAGGCATGATCACGCCCAGCACATTTTCTCTACCCAGCGCTTTTACAGCCAGGTAAGTTGTAAGAGTTGAATCAATACCGCCACTCATTCCGATCACAGCACCTTTAGTGCCGGATTGCTTTGCATACGATCTAATAAAATGAGTGATTTTCTTACAGGTTATTTCAGGATCAAAATCTGACATATTATCTCAAAATATGTCTCCAATGATATATATTATTTATATATCTTTCATCATTGCAATTTCGTCACAATCAGGAAAACGTGTACATTTAATGCACATACTCCACAGCTTGTGAGGAAGTGATGATTTATCTACGATCTTAAATCCGTGAAGTGAAAAAAATTCAGTAGCATAAGTAAGTGTTACCACATGCTTTAATCCTAATTCCGATGCCTCTTTCATGCAGGCTTCAAATATTTTTGAACCATGACCCCTTCTTATTTCATCTGGTGTTACTGCCAGGGATAAGATCTCACCAAAATATTCCCAGGTAACATGCAGGGCACCGCAGGCAATGATCTTCCCATCGTTTTCTATTACATAGAAATCCCTGATATTTTCGTAAATTTCACCTATGGCTCTGGGAAGCATGATCTCTTTTTGAGCATAAATATTAATGAGCTGCCGTATCTGCGGCACATCCTCAACTCTGGCCTTTCTTAACAAGAATATTTATCCT
>DATKUV010000055.1:0-2784 GCA_035530415.1 Candidatus Nanoarchaeia archaeon
CCCCGTTTAAGATGATACTGATTCCCACTGGATTTGCCAATCCAAAATATTCAAACATACTTCCTTCTCTTATGAAAAACAAACGCAGGATCGAGAGTTTTATTACTAAAGGCGGGACACTTTTAGTCTTTGGTGCACTTACAGACTTTCATTTTTATGAATGGCTCCCTGTTGATCTTGAATATTCCCAAGTTTACGGGCCCGCTGAGCTGCATGAAAAATGCCAGAGTAATGCATCATTACTTGCAAGTGATCCGGTTCAGGAATGTGACGGCTTCTTTTGCACAAACGGGGGTGAATGTATCCTTGTTAACGAAAAAGAAGAAGCAGTACTTGTGACCCAACAGTTCGGTGAGGGGATGATCGTTGCAACAACTATTCACGAATTTCCAAACCCTGAATTTATCAGATGGGCTTTAGACAATTCAACATCTACTGCAATATAATTACGCGGGTTTGCCCATTTTTCTGAGTTTTGCTGCTGCTTCCTGACTTTGGATACTAAGTACAAAGGTCCCATGACACGGCTTTGTATACGGGAATACAACAGTATCATCTGCCACGGCAACGTAAATGGGTGGAACCCCAATTATGTAAGCTTCAAATAATTTGAACCCAGGCTCTATAATATATGTTTCTTTAAATTTTGATCTGATAAACTTTGAACAATCCTTGTAAGTTGCTTTTGATAGCAATATTTCATAGTTTAACTCATCGATGCAGACCAACGATCTACCTCCGTTATTATTTTTGATTTCAATGGTATGGGATTGTGTACTGCTTTAGCCCAGATACATTTCAGATCAGCTTCCTCGCACTGCGCCACCAATTTCTGGGGTTCACGTCCGAAAATGACACCCACAGCTTCACCGCTGATCAATGCATTAACTGTGGCGAGATATGATATTCCCGCATCATTATGGATGAACACATAACAGATATCTGGTTCAAAGATTTTCTGGGCCAGATCCCCAATAGTAGCGTCCAGATCAGCTGTACTTTTAATATAATGTCCATCCGGATCTGCCATCCTGGTAAGTTCTAAAGCAGAATTGTTACCAGCTATCAATACCTGACATCCAATGTTTGAGAGAAGATGAGACGTATATAATACCAAACTTGTCTGGACTGCGACCTCCGGACAACCCATTACCAGTAGAGCTTTCAAAATATTCACCTTTACGACATTGATTTGTTCATTATTGAACCTTTTGCAGTCAGCTTCTGCATTTCGTTTTCATCTATTTGTCCGCCCTGGAGTTTCATTCGTCCCCCAAGCACGCATTTACCACCAATACATCCGCCTAAGGGGTTTTTGGGAGACCCCATTGAATTCATACACCTGGCCATTACTGCAGCACCACGGGCCAGACCATCATCCACAAATGCGATATGGTTCTCTGGCGCATCATACAGGCCAAGTTTCTTAATATTACTGAGTATTAATTTTGGTTTACAACCTGTTATGGCAGCTCTGCCCGTAAATCCTATGGCAGACCTTTCAGTAATTAGATCGGCATCTATAGCTACTTTTACTAATCGTGTGGCCATATCTGAACATACCACATCCACAACCGCGAAAAGTGTTTTCAGACCATATTTTTTATAGATCTCTCCCCCTATTGTCAGCAGTTTTTCAAAATCTGAACCGTTCACCCCTACATCGCATCCAATAAGGGTCACTCCAATTTCTTTTGCAGCCCGGGGATTTACAGGTACGCTACCGTATTTGCTCACATTTTCAGGGACCACTTCAATAGTTATCAACTCATGGATCTTTGCCGCATACTCTTTTATCACTTTACCACGTCGCATCCACGTAAACAATCCAACTGGTTTGTTATTGAACAGGTCCAGGGCAGTGCCAACCTTTTCATCAACCAGATGAGTGCCCTGAATAAGCGCATCGGGAATAGCTCCTGCATAACCTGCAAAATTTCCAATTGTGTGGGCATATGGCAGGTCACTGGTGGTGATGCGTCCATCCAGAGTAGTACCGAAATCTATGGAAAGACACGGATTTCGAAAGTCTATGCCTGCCGATTTTGCCCCCTCCTTAATACCGGCAGTGGCAAGTTCCCCTTCCATTTCATTTGCTACCACTTCAAGTCCTGAAGCCCCCATTGGGGGCAGCACACCTCCCACTGCACCGTTAAATACGATCTTTTCTATGAGACTATGCTTTTTGAAACGCTGTGGCACATTGTCTATGGATAAAGCAGGGATCATTTTATTTGGCGGCACACCTGCCATTAAACATCCATCAGCCAGTGCTTTGATAAAATGACCCACTTCCTCAGGTGAATCAAAACCAGCCACAACACCTGTGGAACGTACCACGAAATGCAGGTCCTCTTTAATATCAAGATTGGCATTAGTTATAGATTCCAAAAGAGTTTCCGTTACCATTTCAGCTACTGAATCTTTTGTAAGGGAAACTCCGGTTAAGGTCTTGCCAAATATTTCTTCTTCAGGTCTGGGACTCCTGACATTTCGGGTCATTTTTACAGTCTTATTGACAAGGCTGGTCCTGCCGTCTTCCAGGTTGGTTGCAGTCAGGATGCATTTAGTGGTAGTGTTGCCCACTTCTACTGAAGCTACGATAAAGTAAGGTTTGGATTTCAGATCCAGCAATCTGATGTAAGAATTTTCAGCTATCCTGGGCTTAAGACAAAATATACGGTTGGACAGGATTGTTATTGGATTTGTCATGGTTTTGGTAAATTCTATCTGGATTGATATAGATATAGATATATTTAAGTTTATATGGTTTAGTACAACTCA
>DATKUV010000056.1:0-3694 GCA_035530415.1 Candidatus Nanoarchaeia archaeon
GAATACCTTCACATACACTACATGCAGCCGGGTTCTTTTTTGTAAATTCGATATGTGGGCATTCAGTCATCTTTATTACAATCTTATCACTGTCTTCAGATTCCACTTGATGATTGAACGAATAACCAAATCTTCCATATAGTTCATAACAGACATTTATTTTTTCTTGCATTGTGTTAGCTTCAGTAACCCATTTCTTAAATTCAGTATCCTGATTTAAGATAGTACTGGTCGCCTGGCGCATACTCTCCCTGAGCACCATTGTTGCAGGACCCTGAGCCATAATTTTTGTCATATAATCTGGTAACGTACCAAACATCTCTTCATTGAACAGCTCAAATAACATCTGGCATGATTGTCCTGTCTTATTTTCCATGGATGTTGATGCTAAATTCACAATATGTTAACTCCCTTTCACCCTTGAAAATTATTAAGCCTTAAACCTATAAAAATATATCCTTATCATTAAAACGATTATCAATAGTTTTATTGAACATTATTCCCACCCTAACAGTTAGATTTCCATGAGCAGACAATATGACTATAATGAACTGGGCTTTAAATCAGGGTTAGAGATACACCAGCAGCTGGATACCAAAGAAAAATTGTTCTGCGGTTGCCCTACAATATTAAGGGATCTCGAAGATTCCAATTTCGAGTTTTTCAGGTATCTTCGGCCTACTCGCAGCGAATTGGGAGAAATAGACCGTGCTGCTCTTGAAGAGGCCATGCTGACAAAGAAATTTGTATACAAGGCCTACAACACTACCTGCCTGGTAGAAAATGATGAGGAACCACCCAGGGAACTGAATCCTGAAGCAGTGGACATAACCCTCCAGATGGCCAAGCTCATGCATATGGATGTGTTTGACGAGATACACACTATGCGTAAGATCGTAATAGACGGCTCAAATACCTCTGGATTCCAGCGCTCAGCTCTGGTATCTATAGGCGGATTCATAGAAACCACACACAATAAAGTGGGAATTAGCGTACTTTGCCTGGAAGAAGAGGCCGCTCAGAAGATAGAGGACAGGGGCGATAGCGTAGAATACTCTCTTGATAGACTGGGTATCCCGCTGGTGGAGATCGGAACTGATCCTGATATAGTATCTCCTGCTCATGCCAGGGAAGTGGCAGAACTAATTGGAATGCTGCTGCGTTCCACAGGCAGGGTGAAACGGGGTTTAGGTACCATCAGGCAGGATGTGAATGTCTCAATTGCCAGGGGTGCCCGGGTTGAGGTCAAAGGTGTACAGGCACTGGACCTGATCGAGACAATTCTTGAGCGGGAAGTGGAAAGACAGGTAAATCTGCTTAAGATCAGGGAGGAACTGAACGATCGAAATGCCTCTGTTCCGGGTGAGATCATTGATGTCACTGATATATTTACTCAATCCCAATCAAAAGTTATAAAAAATGCGCTGAAGAAGGGCGTTGTGAAGGCAATAAACCTACCAGGTTTTGCAGGTTTTGCAGGTCGTGAAGTACAACCTGGCCGCAGATTGGGCACCGAATTCTCTGACTATGCTAAAAAGTCAGGTGTCGGAGGGATATTCCATACTGATGAACTGCCGGCATACGGTATAACTGACCAGGAAGTTGAGACCTTGCGAAAAGCCCTGGATGCCAGGGATGAAGATTGTGTTATAATGGTAGCTGACCTTGAGAAACGAGCCCAGGGAGCCATGCAGATGGTAATAGAACGAGCCAGAATGGCTTTGGAAGCCATCCCGGAAGAGACCAGACGGGCATTGCCAGATGGTAATTCAGCTTATATGCGGCCATTGCCCGGGGCGGCAAGAATGTACCCAGAGACCGATGTGCCGCCAGTGGTCCTGACCCGGGAAATGCTGGATGCCGTACAGCTGCCCGAACTGCTGCCCCAGCGTAAGATCAGATATCTGGCAGATTTCGGCCTGAACGAAGAACTATCAGGAAGGATGGCTTATTCTATCGAGTTCAACTTGTTCGAAGAGATATTATCAAAAGTTAAGGGAATAAATCCTACTCTGGTTGCCAGTACTCTTGTGGGCACATTGCCTGAACTCAGGCGTGAAGGAGTTGACATTGAGCAATTAAAAGACGACCATTTTATACAGGTATTTGATATAATTAATTCAGGTAGTGTAGCCAAAGAAGCCCTGTCTGATCTGCTGAGGGCCCTATCAAAACAGCCTGATATCAATGCCGAGGATGCTGCTGGAAATATGGGTCTAAAAGGCATGGACATGGAAACCATTGAACAGAAAGTTGATGAGATTATTGCCCAGCGCCAGGAATTTATTGCCCAGCGTGGTTTGGGGGCAGTTGGGCCCTTGATGGGTGTAGTGATGAAAGAAATGCGGGGCAGTGTGGATGGGGAAGTTCTTAGTAATATTATAAAAAAGAAAATCAAAGAACAGTTGGGAACGGCTTAAATGTTTAAAAATAATAAGGGTAAATGGTATGTCTGGAAAGTTAACAATGTGTAATGGATTATCGTTATATTTATGTATTGTATATATCAATATATAACATCAAACTCAGGTATCGATTTTATTAGAAAGTCTGTAATTGAAGTAAACTTATCACTTGTGCAAGGTAATTACATTAAAATAATCTAATACAATCTTTATATCATTGGAGATGCGCTAAAGAATCACAAGAGGGAAAAGAAATGTCAGTTTTTATTGAAATTAAAGATTTATCTGTAGGATTTGATGGAGTCGATGTATTAAAGAATATCAATCTTACCATCAATGAAGGGGAATCCATCGGAATACTGGGAAAAAGCGGCGCAGGAAAATCAATTCTTATGCATGTCCTGCGAGGTGCTGAAGAGTTTAAAAACATGTCCGGACAAGTGTTATATCACGTGAGCTATTGCGAAGCATGCAATTTAGTTGAAGCTCCAAGCAAAGCTGGTACGCCATGCCGTAAATGTGGTGGCGAACTAAAACAAAAGACAGTAGATTTAGTAACTCTCCCAATACATGATCCGGTTAGAAAAGCCATAACCAGGCGAAATGCCATCATGCTCCAACGATCTTTTGCTTTGTATGGAGATGATAGGGTTATTGTGAATGTAATGAATGCTTTAACCGAGATTGGTGAAAAAGGCCCTACTGCTATTCACAAGGCGGCAGACCTGCTTGATCAGGTACATCTTTCTCACAGAATGATGCATATTGCCCGCGAACTTAGTGGTGGAGAGAAACAAAGGGTTGTACTGGCGAGACAGCTTGTGAAAGACCCCATACTGCTCATTGCAGATGAACCCACAGGTACGCTGGATCCCAAAACTGCAAAATTAGTGCATGAAAGTATAACGGATGCTGTAAAAGAATACAAGATGTCATTAGTCATCACTTCTCACTGGCCTCACGTGGTAGAAGAGCTCTCTGACAAAGCAATTTTATTAGAAGATGGTAAAATTCTTGCTGAAGGAGATCCAAAAACGGTTTCTGCAAAATTCATGGAACAGGTTGGAGAGATTCAAAAAGGTGAGATTCAGATAGGTGAACCTATAATCAAAGTAAGTAATCTTAAAATGAAATATTTCTCTCTGGATCGTGGTGTTGTTAATGCAGTAGATGGTATTGATTTCGAAGTGCGTGAAGGTGAGATTTTCGGGCTGATCGGAGTTAGTGGTGCAGGAAAGACCACCACATCCAAGATCATTACCGGTCTTTTGCAGCCCACAGAGGGTGAT
>DATKUV010000057.1:0-5987 GCA_035530415.1 Candidatus Nanoarchaeia archaeon
TGGGAACACCGTTGCGTCTTGATTCAGAAGTAATCCGGCATTCAGCTTTTGTACGCTCCTTACGAATTGTACTGTCAAGCACTTCCAGACGGTACTTTTTAGGTATGCGTTTTTTTATGACCATTTTATCCCGAAGCTCAATAGTAGCCTCGGCACCCATTGCCAGAAACATGGTTGTGAATTGATGAGAAATAATATAAAGTTGGTTATTTAGAGGGTTTTTGGTTCCAGTTCACAACCCAGGGGTCCCAAACCATTTAATTCATCAACAAACCTGGTGATCTCACTGGCAAACTTTTCTCCTTCACTGGCTGCTATCCAGGCTGTCTTTACGCGTTCTGGTGTGATCCCTATCTCAACCAGCAATTCCTTCAGGATATCCATTCGCTGCTGGGTCTTTAAATTACCTGTCAAATACCTGCATTCACCCATCCTGCAACCTGCGATAAATACTCCATCAGCACCACTTTTCAGTGCTTCCAGTACAAAAGCAGGATCTACTCTACCTGCACACCTAACACGAATGGCCCTCAGGTTTGTAGGGTATCCGGCCCCCAGTTGGCCTGCCAGATCAGCAGCAGCATAGCTGCACCAGTGGCACAAAAACCCGATGATCAATGGTGTTTCTTTAATATCCTGTGTTGCCGCATGGATCTGGGCTAAAATCTGCTCGTCGGTAGAGTGTCTGGGTTGGAGGGCTCCCCTGGGGCAGGCGGCAGCACAGGCACCGCAACCACTACATGTTAACTCGTTCACCACAGCCACACCATCTTTTACTTCAATTCTTGCATAAGGACAGACTTCCTCACACAACCGACAACCATCGCAGAGCTCATCAATTACTTTGACGCTCATTACCTCTTTTGAAATACTGCCACTACTTAACAGGCTCTGGACCCGTGCAGCAGCAGCCATGCCCTGGGCAATGGAAACCTGGATCTCTTTGGGACCTGAAGCACAGCCAGCAACGAACACTCCTCTTGTGTGAGTGTCAACCGGCCGCATCTTTGGGTGGGCGACCTGTATGAACCTGTCAGGCCGCCTGGTCAGGTTCAAGGTGCTGATAATATTATTTGCATCATTGTTTGCTTCAAGTCCTACAGATAATACCACCAGATCCACAGTTTCATCAACTATCTCTCCTGTCATTGTATCTTCATAGGTGATCACAGCTTCACCATTCACTTCTTTTACAGATGCCACCCGTCCCCTGATGAATTCGACTCCTTTTTCCTGGTTCCTGACATAATATTCTTCATAATTCTCGCCGCCTGCCCTGATGTCAATATAATGGACAGATACCTTTGTTTCAGGGTCGCGATCCCTAATATGCCCGGAGTTCTTTATTGCCGTCATACAGCAAACCCTGGAACAGTAGGGATTGCCCAGGTTCTCGTCCCTGCTACCTACGCATTGGATGAAAGCCACTCGTTTGGCAGATTGTCCGTCAGATGGCCGCACTACCTGACCGTGTGTGGGACCTGAAGCATTCAGCATGTGCTCAAGTTCCATACTGGTAATGACATTCCGGACCCTTTTATATCCGTATTCGGGCTTTCTGGCTGCATCAAAGGGATGGTAGCCTGTAGCAACAATAATTGCACCTACATCAAACTCCTCTGTTTGTGCTTCTTGCTTGAAGTTCACAGCTTCTGGTACACAGGCCTTTTCACACAACCCACATCCCACACAGTTCATGTGATCAATTACTGCTGTAAGGGGTACGGCCTGGGGCGATGGAAGATAAATTGCTTTGCGCAGGCTTAAACCTCCATCATATTCCACAGGTACCTGAATCGGACAGACTGATTCGCATAGTTCGATACAACCTTTGCATTTTGATTCATCCACATACCTGGGTTTGTGGATAACTGACACATGAAAATTCCCAATATGTCCGCTGATCTCCTGAATTTCAGAATATGCATGAAGGGTAATGTTGGGGTGGGCTGCTACTTCACTCATCTTTGGTGCAAGTACACACAGGGAGCAATCATTAGTAGGGAAGATCTCGTTGAGACGGGCCATCCATCCCCCAATAGAAGATTCACGCTCTACCAGATGCACGTTAATGCCAGTGTCTGCCATGTTCAAGGCACTCTGGATACCTGTTACTCCGCCACCGATCACCAGTACATCCTGGTTTGCAGGGACTCTTTCAACAGTAAGTGGAGTGAGCAGCCGTGCTCTGGCCACGCTCATAGCAAGCAGGTCTTTGGCCTTCTGGGTGGCATATTGGTATGAATCCTTGTGCACCCAGCTGCATTGCTCTCTGATATTTGCTATTTCCACCAGGTACGGATTCAAGCCTGCTGCCTGGGCAGCACGCTGGAATGTGATCTCATGCAGCCTGGGCGAGCATCCGGCAACTACTATGCGGTCGAGGTCAAATTCT
This sequence comes from Candidatus Nanoarchaeia archaeon, assembly GCA_035530415.1. GTDB lineage: Archaea > Halobacteriota > Methanosarcinia > Methanosarcinales > Methanocomedenaceae > Kmv04. The sequence goes on from DATKUV010000057.1 coordinate 2,396, forward strand.
TTTATGTCGGCTTTAATTTCATCCTGGCCCGCATCACTGCATGTGTAGTTGATATCCTTTGAAACTACAACGTCCGGAATTGTCTCAGCAAATTTACGGACAGATTCCACATCCAGGTTTCCGGCAATGTTACTTCCGCAGTGACAAATATAAACCCCTATATGCAATTGTGACGCCTCATATTTTTATTTCTAACATATTATTCGATTATAGTGGAATGATAGGCACACCTGCCGCAATACATCCTATGGCATATCCCAAAATGGCTCCCGTATTTAAAAACGGAAGTCCAGCTTGAGGTTTTCCTTTAGCTACCAACATCATCAAAGCACAAAAGCCTACAATAGTACCAAGAGCCGCTCCTAGTGCCGGGTAATTAAGTACACCAATAAGGGGTAGGTCTATGTATGAGACCTGGAGATAGAAAACATTGGCCGATACCACAAGTATGGTTGGCATTATAGCATCTCCCAGGCCCATAAAGAAAGCTTCCCGTTCACCTTCAGCATCATATTTGTATGTAAGAAATGAAAAATCAAGGTGTCTGGGAATTACGAATAATATCGGCATCTTCATATCCATTATACCTTCAGCCAGGACGAGCATGTGTTTGGTCTGGTAAACAGATATTGCATCATATACTGCCAGCAGGATCAATAGTACAATGGTGGGTATTATTTCAAATGATATGCCGAAGATCGCTACCACACCGGCCCCGATCAATATTCCGATAATATCTATTACGTACCACTCTGGGAACTTGTACATTAAAACTGTGAGCAAGAATGAAATTACTAAAGTAAGCCAGAAGTTGGTGACATCATCTGTGAAATTGGCAAATATGGCAAAGAACACATAGTACAGTGTGGAAACTACAGCAAACAGAATAACTCCGTGAATAACCCATTTCATCTGCTTTTTCATTGCATATAATATGAATAAAGTGAAGAGCAGGATCAAGCCAATGTAGTATACTGCATTCCAGATGTTCCCTGTATCTTCGGTGAATTGGAAATTTTTATCGATCATAGGCTGGGCAAGCATTATAGAAATTACCTGAACCAGAACCAGAAATATGCCCATTGCAATAAAAGGAAGTAAATCTGCTAATGTATTTTCTTTCTTATTTGTTTTTGTCAAATCATTGGCTCCTTATTAAATTTAATAACATGCCAAAGAAAGGCTGTAATGGTTATTATAATTTTCAATTTAATCATATTGTTGTCTCTTTAATAAAATTGTATTTTTTAAAAAACAAAAAACTCGACTGCGAATGATAAATATGATTAAGTATAGTTGAATATTAAACATATTTACCTAATTCTTTGCGGCCTTTGCGCTCTTTGCGGTGTAAATATCTTTCAAAATAATGTTTTCACACCTGCATTTCTTTTACCGCAAAGTACGCAAAGAGCGCAAAGTGGTCATATGATTTGTAATAAATATTAGGTTCTTGAATATAATAGTAAGTCTATTAAATAACCGGATTTTTTTGAAAGTTGGATATAAAATCTGTGGATATGAATGGGATTATATTGGTGTTTACCCAAAAACATTTGTTGATTATGTTAATGACTCAAAGGATAATATAAAAAAATCAGCCCCGACAAGAGGCTGGTTACGGATAAAAATACTACTGCAGAGATGCGAACTTAAAATCTCTCCAGTATTGATTGTATGTCAATATCGATCCGATCATATGCCTAAAAAAGGTAACCAATGGTTACCTTCTTCTGAAAAGATATACTGTCAACAACATTCCGACAGAGATCATTAATCCAAATCCTGGTGATGGTTGTGTAGCTGCCTCAGTCGCTACTTCTGCTTTCAAGGTCATTGCATTGGGTGCATTCTCAGCGGCCCAGGCTTTGTCCTCATCAGCATGGCAAGGCAGGCAAACGTATTCCAGAGTAAGGTATGGATTTGCATATTGGTTGTTATCAACTGGATCTGTGTATATGTATTCAGCATCTGCAGATAGGTTCATTCTGAAAACATGCGATCTGACATCGGCTTCGTATTCAGATACTGCTATGGCAGATTTTGCTGCTTTAGGCATGTGGCAGTCGATACATGTTACACCTGCCACCTGCATAACAGTAGCTGCATAGTCAGTTTCAGAACTCTGATGACATTCTACACATTACTTTATGATCCCTTTACCTTCTTCGGTATTGGTGGCACCCACATGGACTGGCATGTGAGGATCGTGACATGTAACACAACGTAGTCCAGACATCTTGCCTGAAGCAAGGAAATCAAGGTACTGTTCATGGTGCTGAACAAAATTTCCAGATGCTGGTATTTTAGCATCATCACCGCCCCGCCTGTGACATAATCCGCACATCGAAGCATCTGTATTCACAATTATGGCCACACCTTCACCGCCGCCCTGGGCAACGTGTTCACTGCCTGGACCATGGCATGCTTCGCATTGAATACCTCTGAACTCCCAGGAACCCTCAATTCCAGCCAGATCATCCTGATTGGAATCATATGACGAACCAGTGTTATGGCATTTGGTACAATCATATTTTTTCACCGCTCCGGGATTGTAATCTATCCACTCCCCATTTGCTACATTGTACTGGTTCGTACCATTAATATCATGGTTCTCGCCGGTCTTCGTGATTATAAATCCATCATGTCCGATATATCTTGCTTTCCAGCCCCATCCCCCTATGATATACAGGATATCATCTTTGGCATACCCATCAGGGAAAGGTAAATCCGGCCTTATTGCCAAAATTTCATCAGGTGTGTTCAATTTGTATCTATGACCTGTCGTCTTCCAATTGTCGTAAATGATCGGATGACAGGTTTTGCATTCATCTGCTCCCACATACTTTGCGTTTGTTGCATTCTCTGGCATATCCACAGGTATTTTCAGTTCTCCTATCACATATTGCGTTGCAGCATTTGCAACGGGCAAAAATAGAGATAACACCATTATTACAAAAATCAATTTAATAAAGATACTATTTCTCATGAGATTCCTCCAAATTAGGACAAATTAATATACCCCATTTATTAATTGTCTAAATTCCTTATAAGTGTTTTTAGATATTATGAAATATATATTTATGAGAGGTAAACTCGGTAGAATTTATATAGATCTTACCTGAAATCTGTGTTTGAATAAACCTCTGGATTTTGGAATTGTGCAAAGTTTTATAGGTTGTTCTTGGAACAAAAATTCAAAATAAGTGATTTTTGTCTGACCTCGGGATGGAAAAGAATTCCATAAAGCTCTTTATCACGATGCTTTACTGCCTGGGGGATGCGGCCTTTAGAAAATACTTCAAACTCATTCAAATGGAAGAAATCAATATAATTGTTATGCAGATGATACACCTGCTCGTTATCTTTTAATCCAAGGAAGCTTCTGAAAGACTCTTCATAGAATCCGATTTCAGTTTCTTTTTTCAATTCACCCCCAAAAAGAAGTCCAATCACGTGCATGCCTGCACATATCCCCAGCACAGGTTTGTTTATATTGTTAATCCATGAAAATTCTTCTATTTTTTTAAGAAAATCGTCATCCTTTAAACTTGTCCCGCATATGATTATCCTGTCAGCCAATGCCAGATAT
>DATKUV010000058.1:0-3675 GCA_035530415.1 Candidatus Nanoarchaeia archaeon
CAATGTTATAGAACTTCAACCAGGAGACAGAGTTGAAAGAGGGGAGTATTCTATAGAAGCCATCAAGATAGAACACAGTGTAACGTCCATTGGATATGCACTGGTGGAAAAGGACAGACCTGGAAGGTTTAACAGGCAAAAAGCCCTGGAATTGGGTGTGCCTGAGGGGCCTCTGTTCAACCGTTTGCACAGGGGGGAAGATGTGGAATTGAACGGGAAGAATATAAAGAGCAATGATGTGGTAGGTCCATCCAGGCCGGGGCGAAAGATCGTTTATTCAGGCGACACCAGACCCTGCAGCGGGATATTTACAATTAGCGATGGAGCAGACCTGCTTATCCACGACGGAGCACTGGCCGATGATATGCTGGACTGGGCCAGGGAGTCCATGCATTCCACAGCTGGAGAAGCTGCATCCCTGGCAGCTCTGGCTAATGTACATCAGCTTGCGCTGACTCATATAAGTTCAAGATATTCAGAGGATATTTCACAATTGCTGGAAGATGCAAAAAAGGAATTCGATAATGTGATAATCGCAACTGATTTCATGGAGATCGAGATACCTTACCGTTAGGATTAACTCGTTTTTTGCGAGCCGGTCTCTTTTTTGTGATATTCAGCTTTTTCAGGTCATTTAATTTTCCAAGTCTCGTTCCATCTATAAGATATACCTGCGCGTGGTCAAGGTCAATAGTCCCTGATGAAAAAACCGGTCCCAGCAGGTCATCATATGCCGACTCATTGAATGCCACTCCCCCGCAAAGTTCACAAAAAGCAGGCATAATAATAACCTCTGGGTCTGACCACTTCAACTCCAGGCTGATTGCACTGTAATGTTCGGCCAATGGGAGGTAATTCATTCTTGTCCTTATCCAGGCTGGTTCGGCAGAGCTTGCACCCAAAGGATCGGTAAACCTGATGGTTGGGTGATTATGTGCCATGATGATATTGTGACATACTACGAGTTCAGCTCCAGGCCAGGTATGACCGTGGAAATACCCCACACCATCCAGCACAAACCCCTTTGCGGGTAGAAGTGTGACTTCTAATTCATCTGGGACACGTCTTATAAGGTATTGAATATCGCCGTCGTGATTACCCGGGATTATGTCTACTGGAGCCAGTTTAGCTATAGTTTCCAGAAAATCCGGGACTTCGACCCTTTCCTGCCATGATATTTGGGGGATGTTGTGTTTCACATCACCCAGCAGCACGACCCTGTCAGGTCTTACTATGTCAATATATTCCTGTATTTTATCCAGGGCTTTTTTGGACTGGGAGGGGATGACGATCCCGCTATTCTGCAGGTCCCATTCAATACCAAGATGGATATCTGCAACCACCAGCACACGGATAGTATCCTCAACTATCAGGGCGGGCTCATTGACTAATGGCTCGATGGTGGTTGGCATTTATTAATGAATATGATTAGGGTTTTATATATTGTTCTTGCAGTAGAATTTTGTATGATCAAAGAAAAAATAAGAGATGGGTATTTCCATATGACTGATGATCTTTCAAATGTAAACGTCAAAGACGTAATGGTAAAGGATGTTGTTACAGTACATGAAGATGATTCCATAGAAAAACTATTCGATCTATTTGAAAAATACCATTATAATTCATATCCTGTTGTTGACAATGAAGCGAAACTGGTAGGGATCATTGACCAGGATATTATTTTAGAGATACTGATGTTTGACCGGAGTCCGAGGACAAAACACACGCATGAAGCTGCGATAAGGTCATTGAGCGATAATGCAAAAGGGATCATGATCCCCCATCCAATAACCATTTCTTCTGATGCAAATCTGCATGATGTGGCTGATCTGATGTTGAAACACCGGGTCAATCGGGTATGTGTGGTCAAAGATGGCAAACTGGCAGGCATTGTTTCAAAGCGGGATATTATTAACGAAGTTTATAAAATCAAAAAGGTTTGATGTATGGAATTTATTTTACAGCTTCTGTTGATCCTCTTATTGGCAAAGGTTTTCGGTGAAGCAATAGAGAGATTAGGTTTTCCCAGTGTATTAGGAGAGATATCTGCCGGTGTAGTGTTAGGCATATTTTTTTTGGGACCAGATAGTGATGTACTTTCTTCTTTTGCTGAATTGGGTGCAATTTTCCTCCTTTTCACTGCAGGGTACAAGGAAATAAATCTGAAGGAAATGCGGGCAGCCTCTAAAATCGCATTAATCCCCACTCTATGCGATGTTACGTTAGCTTACTCTTTTGGATTTCTCCTGGGGAGAGCCTTTAATTTAGGATTTATTGAGAGCCTTTTTATGGGAGTGGCATTCAGTACTACAAGTATCGGGGTAGTGGTCAAAACACTGATCGACTTTAACTATCTTTCAAGTAGGCCAGGAACAGTTATGCTTACTTCTGCAATATTTGATGACATTATCGGGATCTTCATGTTAACAGTTGTAGTCACGATTGTAACATTTGATAAACTGCCTTCAGGTATCCAATTGCTGATGATTGCTATAAAGATGGCGGGTTTCATTTTAATGATGGGTTTTCTGGGGTATAAGGTCTTCCCCATGCTCTTTAATTATATTCATAGGATGCATGTGAAGGAGTCCATATTTGCATTTGTGGTGATGGTAGCACTCTTCTCCGCATACATGGCTGAAGTATTTGGTCTCCATGCAGTCATAGGAGCATTCATTGGTGGAGCAATACTTTCAAATGTTCCTTTTGCAAAGATCGAGGACGTTCAAAGAAAAGTAAGCGGCTTGTCTTATGGCATATTAGTGCCAATTTTCTTTGCATTCATTGGTATTTCGGTGGATTTTGGTGCAGTGAAATCGGCTGGATTATTTACTGTACTAGTGATTGTATTAGCACTATCAGGAAAACTTATTGGAGGTTTCATTGGAACTAAAATCATTGGTTTCGATCATTACGATAGTCTGATCTTTGGCATAGGTGTGATGCCACGTGCTGGTGTTGAGCTTGTTGTATTGTCTGTTGGAAAAAAGGTAGGTATTATTACAGATGAAGTATTTTCCGCTATCGTGCTGATGGTTGTAGTATCCATCCTGGTCTCTCCAACATTGTTAAAATTCGCTATTGAATTCAAGGAAAGATCAAAAGCTCAATTGACTTGAAATTATTTCATGGAAGGGCTTATACCAATCTTATACCAAAATTTAAGTAGAATTCAATCAGGAGGAATGTTATCTGTTTCCAAGGTAAATGAGTCCATTATCCCATTAACATTTACTTCATATTCTCCTGCTTCAAGGCCGTAAACATCAAGGGAAATTACTTCATTAAAGGGTACGATCGCCATTGTGCACATAGCATCAGCAGGCCGTTTCGTTGTAATGGTTATGAAAAATGTGTTGCCGTCCATATTCTTGATTGTCTGATCGATTTTTGTACATCCGTCAGGAAAATAACCATTGGCAACTACATTTATCTGAACAGGAAATGATTCCAGTACCATTATTTGAATTTCCTCAACAGTAGCATTCCTGTATATGAATTCACCGTCCTCAGGTATCATTGTTCCATTGAGAGTTGAATCAGCAGTAAAATCAGGAGTTGGCGTCTGCAGATCTTTATTATTCTCTTCGTTATTTTGTGTGCACCCGCTAATCATTACCAATGCAATGATGGTTGTTAAAATTAAGATATGAGTGAAAATATTATTTCGCATTT
>DATKUV010000059.1:0-10538 GCA_035530415.1 Candidatus Nanoarchaeia archaeon
GTCTTGAAGAAAATCATCAAAATAAAAATTTAACATTTAATAAAAATATCATAAAAATAAATTAATATCCTTTCGATTAATGTTTGTTTTTGTCTATTTATTTATTATCATAAATAGAGTTCTACAGGAAATTAGGGGGTAATGACCAGAACGTTTAAAAGGTATACTTCCAATGGAGCTATTAGGATTCTATCTCAAATATCAGGATGATAATCTATGAGGAAACCAAAAAAATTTCAGCAATTTTTTAATAAAAACAGGTGTGCTAATGTTTGAAATAGAAAAAGGAACAGAAAAAACCGGAAATAAATCTTTATTCGAAGAATTTCTAAATAATGTAGTGATTTTTAAGAACAAAGAGGTTCTCAGGCCTACATATACTCCAAGTCAACTACCTCACAGAGATCATCAGATAAAGACCCTTGCCAGTATATTAGTAGCAGCTCTTAGAGGAGACACCCCTTCTAATATTTTAATTTATGGAAAAACAGGAACAGGAAAAACGGCTGTAGTTAAATACGTGGGTAAGGAACTGGAAAAGACAGGCGAAAATAATGAAATGCCTTGTTTAATAATTTATTTGAACTGTGAAGTAGTGGACACCCAGTATCGATTGCTGGCAACCCTTGCAAGACACCTGGGCAAAGAAGTTCCTATGACAGGTTGGCCCACTGACCAGGTATATGAAGAATTTAAAAAAACTCTTGATTCACAAAAAAGGGTAGTTATCGTAGTTATGGATGAGATAGATAAACTGGTCAGAAAAGGAGATGATGTATTGTATAATCTTTCCAGGATCAATACAGATCTGAAAAATGCAAGAGTGAGCATTATTGGAATATCCAATGACCTGAAATTCACTGAATTTTTAGACCCAAGAGTAAAAAGTTCTTTAGGGGAAGAAGAGGTTATTTTTCCTCCTTATGATGCTGAACAGATCTATGATATTTTAGAAGAAAGAGCAGAAATGGCGTTCAAGGAAAATGTGCTTGATCAATCTGTAATCGGACTTTGTTCAGCTTTTGCAGCCCAGGAACATGGAGATGCCAGACGCGCCCTGGATTTCTTAAGGGTATCGGGAGAGATAGCTGAGAGGTCCCTATCTCCAGTTGTTGAGGAGAAACACGTAAGAGAAGCCCAGGAAAAGATTGAGTCGGACAGGGTTGTTGAAGTGGTCCGAACCCTTCCAACTCAATCCAAACTGGTGCTGTTAAGTGTGGTATTGCTCAGTAGAGAACGGGATAATAATATCTCTACCGGTGAGGTATTTAATATCTACAAAGAAATGTGTCAGGAAATAGGTGCAGACATCCTTACCCAGCGCAGAGTGACAGACCTCATATCAGAACTGGATATGCTGGGCATAATCAATGCCATTGTTGTAAGCAAGGGTCGATACGGACGCACCAAGGAGATCTCTTTAAGTGTCCTTCCTACCAGTACCCGATCTGTCTTGATGGAAGACTATAGAATAAAACCACTTGAGAATTTCAAACCCTTCTTTGGTACACAATCCTTGTTAGTCAATACGTACTGATAAAAAAAAGGTAACGAAAGAAGAATATTATTTTTGAGGAATCTATTTTCGTATCAATTTGATAATCTCTTCTTTCATCATTGTAGGATATCCAAGCCATGGTATTCTCCATAGTGAAACTCCCATGATCCATTCTTCTTTGATAGGGCGCCTCTCACTTATTGAACATGCCTGGTCAATAGCTGAGTTGTTATCCCCTTTTGTAATATAACCTGAATAAGGAGCTGAGGGTCCTCCATCCCACATAGGTTCTCCAGTCTCTACCCAATACAATGCCCTGTGGATGATGGGGATCTGATTGGTATCACCGTTTTTATAGTACAGGATTACGTTTCCATAATTTTCAAAGGATTCGTACCCGCTGGTGGCCCCCTCCTGATAAGTGATAATATTTGTTCTATCCGGACTTTTATAAATTACCAGATCACCTTTTTTCATGTGTGGGTCCATACTTTTAGATATCACACTAACGGCAGGGACTCCAAAAACGCCAAGGGTAAGATATGAAATTACCATTATTGCTGATATGACCGCTGCTACGAACAGCAGATCCCGGGTCAGTTCAACAAAAAAATTATCACTTGTTTTATATCTTCCATATAACTGTTTTATTTTAGAAAACGTTTCATTATCATTAAGTTCCATATAGGCGAATATTTATTGCGTGTAAGAGGATAATAGTTTGTGCGAATTTTATGGATAGATTAAACCAAACTTCATTTATTGTAGAACAGTTTGCAGAAGCCGGTTACCAGATTCATCCAGATGCTGTATCGTTACTTGTGAAGCATGATCCCGATTCTCTTATTATTAACAAGATCCTGGAATCATTGGATGAGTCCACAATGGTTGTAGGTCCTGAACATATTGACTCAAGATTTACAAATAAATGTGTTCCTCCTTCAGAATCTGAGATCATCCAATTTCATAAAGATCCCGATTATGAGGATGAGTGGATCGGTGAAATGGATATTCTTTCAGATATTACTGACCAATCCACATGTGTGGGAGAATATCAAGAATTTGTGGATTATTTCAGGGACCGTTTTTCCAGGTTGAGCGAAATGTTGCGAGGCCGTGGAGTAGGTTTCAGGCCCATAGAAAGCCTGAATAAACGAAAAGTCGGTCTGGTGGAAGGTCGGGAGGAAGTATCTATTATCGGAATGGTATCTGATCTGCGTACCTCAAAGAACGGTCACAGATTTATTGAGATTGAAGACACCAGCGGATCGCTTAGAACAATAGTATTGAAAAAGAACAGGACCCTGTTTGATGACGCTATGAAAGTGATGCTGGACGAAGTGATAGGGGTTACAGGGACACTGAGCGATGATGGAGACATGCTGTTTGTAAATAATATTATGTGGCCTGACCTTCACATAAGGACTGATAAAGTATTGGGAGAGAAGAACAGCAATGGTAAAGCTGTGCTAATCTCTGATGTGCATGTGGGCAGTAACACATTTCTGGAAGATAAATGGCTGGATTTTATTGAATGGTTGAAATTCCCGGTGGGAAATAATGGTAAAATAACAGATATCAAATACCTGTTAGTGGCTGGAGATCTGGTGGACGGTATTGGAAAATACCCGGACCAGGAAAAGGAACTTCTTATAAGTGACGTGTACGAACAGTACAAAGCTGCTGCTGAATATATTAGCATGATCCCAAAAAATATCAAAGTAATAATATCTCCTGGCAATCATGACGCAGTCCGCCAGGCCGAACCCCAGCCAACTTTCGACGATAAGATACAAAAGATGTTCAAAAGGGATGTGGTATTTGTGGGTAACCCGGCAGTAATCTCAATTGAAGGGGTCAGAATCCTGATCTATCACGGCCGCAGCATGGATGATATTGTGGCAAACATACCTGGCATGAAATATGAGGATCCGACCAAACCAATGATAGAGATGTTGCGCAGACGCCATCTTTCACCCATGTACGGCAGCCGGGTATCTATTGCACCTGAAAAGTATGACCATCTGGTTATCGATAAGCCTCCTGATATTTTACACTGCGGTCATGTTCATACAGTAGGCTGTACCACCTATAGAGGAGTTACTCTGGTCAACAGTGGCACCTGGCAGTCCCAGACAGAATTCCAGCGACGTATGAACCTGCAGCCTGACCCGGCTAAAGCCACACTTGTTGATCTTGCATCAATGGACACAAACATTATCTCATTTCAGTGAATATTTAGGCCAGATGAACTCTTTTGATATATTCAAAAAACAAGGGTATCATATTGCGGGCAGTCACAGCGCTGTCAAGCCCTGCCTATGGTCAGGCAGATCTATAAAACTGCAGGGCAGCTGCTACAAATCCAAATTTTATGGTATTGATTCACACCGGTGTATCCAGATGACCCCATATCTTGGATGCAACCAGGCATGTCTCCATTGTTGGAGACCTGTGGAACATCCTGTGGAAGTTCCCAGGGTTTGGGACACGCCTGAAGAAATTGTAGAAGGCTGCATCAAGGCACAGCGAAGATTAATGTCAGGTTATGGAGGACTGGACGAGGCCGATCCTGCAAAATGGAAAGAATCCCTTGCACCCAAACATGCAGCCATATCCCTTGCAGGAGAACCTACATTATATCCTTATCTTCCTGAACTTGTTGATGAATTCAGGGATAATGGACTTACTACTTTTGTGGTCACCAACGGTACCAATCCTGAAGTGATTAAAAACATCAAGCCCACCCAGCTTTATATGAGCCTGGACGCTCCTGATATGGAGACATATCTAAAGTGCTGCAAGCCCCACCATCCAAAACAGTGGGAGAAGATATTGCAGTCATTGGCAGTCCTGCACGATCATCCTTCCAGGACGGCCATAAGAATAACCTTGGTAAAAGGTCAGAATTTTGCTAACTCAGCAGGTTATGCGCGTTTGATTGAGTTAGCAAACCCTGATTTTGTAGAAATCAAATCTTATATGCATCTTGGATATTCCCGCAAACGACTGGATCGAAGTGCTATGCCCCTGCACCAGGAAATATTGCAGTTCTCAAACGACCTGGCTTTGGAGCTGGACTATGAACTGGTCGATGATGTGGAACTCAGCCGGGTGGCACTGTTATCAAAGGATGAAAAAATACAAAAAATATTATAAAGATTCACTCCACAATCAAAACGTTCATGTATTAATAAACAGTCTAATAAATATCAACAAATGGAGAACGACAATGGAAAAAGACCTGAGCAGGATCGGTGTATCCCTGCCTGAAAATCTGCTTAAAAAATTCGATATAATCATAAACAACAGAGGCTACTCTTCCCGCTCAGAAGGCATCAGGGATGCCATCAGGGGTTATATCAGATACTATGACTGGATGAGCGGTATTGAAGGTGAGCGGGTAGGTACAATAACCCTGGCGTACAATCACCATCAGAGGGGTATTGAGGACGTACTGGGCGAGATCCAGCATAAATATATCGATATCATCAAATCCTCTGTCCATGTCCATATGGATCATGACAATTGCATGGAGGTCATCATCCTACAGGGAGAAGGCAAGCGGATAAGAGAGGTATTTGAAAATCTTGTCAAACACAAAGGTCTTCAGCACGTCAAACTCAACACAATAATACCCAGTGAGATCTAGGACTTCCCGATCAGGTCTTTTAACTCTGATATTCTAAGAATTACAGGCACATTTTCATTGCCCGTGCGCAGCTGGTGGCTGAGTTTGGTCACCATTGGCAGTTCTATGGACGCCTGTTCCAACACATCTTTTTGTGAGAACACCTGTCGTGTAGTATCATCGATCAGGATGGCCCCCTCTTTCATGATTATGGTCCTGTCAGCATAGGCTGCAACAATACTCATATCATGCGTTATCAGGATAATGGTCTTCCCGGCATGGTTCAATTTCTTCATCTTGTGCAGGAATTTGCTCAAATGTCCCCGATCCTGCCCTGTCGTGGGTTCGTCAAGCACCAGAATATCCGGCTCAACCGATAGTATCGAGGCCACTGCCAGTCTCTGCCTCTCGCCGCGGCTTAAGGAATGGGGATGACGTTTTTTGTACTCAGTAAGTTCCATCATCTCCAGAGCACTGGCAACTTTATGGTCTATCTCACTGGCAGGCATCGACCGTGTCCTGAGCCCGAACGCCACTTCCTCCCAGACCGTATCTGCAAACAGCTGATAATCAGGATTCTGGAACAGGTATCCCACATCCTGGGCCAGTTCAGCCACGCTCAGATTTTTAATATCCTGTCCGTTTATTCGTATCAGTCCACTATCTGGTTTGATAAGCCCTATAAGACAGCTCAAAAGAGTGGTCTTTCCAGAACCATTCGGTCCAATAATTGCAATAAATTCTCCGCGCCCCAGGGTCAGGTCAATTCCTGTCAATACTTCAGTCCCATCCTGGTAACTGAACCTCACGTTTTCAAATTCCACATGGGGCTCATTATTTTTCAGCAAAATGGGATCATGCGGATTGATAATAGAATCCTTAATACTATCAAGGCTTGAAAGAATTGCCTTATATGACGGCTTAACATGCAGCATCTTAGAGAGGCGGATAAGATGAGGCGGATAAAGCCCGATATCTTCCAGTTGGTCAAGGTTTTTGGTAAAAATATCACAGGTCTTTCCATCCAGGATGATTCTTCCTTTATCCATCACAATGGTCCTGTCTGCCAGGTGGATCACCTCGTCGATCTTATGTTCGATTAAAATGATGGTAATTGCCAGTTCCCTGTTCAACCGTTTTATGGTCTCAAGTACCTCCTTTGTACTTTTTGGGTCTAGATCGGATGTGGGTTCATCCAGGATCAGGATATTCGGCTGCATGGCAAGGTTCCCGGCTATGGCAGTGCGCTGTTTCTCACCCCCTGAAAGCGTAAAAGTGAATCGCTCACGCAATGCTGCCATACCTACAATTTCCAATGACCTGTTTACCCGTTTTAGAATCTCTTCTCTTTCTATTCCCAGATTCTCGGGTCCGAATGCCACGTCCTCCTCTACAGTCAGCCCGAACAATTGTGCATCCGGATTCTGGAATACAATCCCCACTTCTGTTGACATCTGATGAACCTTATGTTTTTTGACATCCTTTCCATTTACCAGTATTGTTCCCTCTAACTCTCCACCAGATACTTTGGGTATTATCCCGTTAAGGCACTGTACAAGTGTGGATTTTCCGCAGCCGCTGGGCCCAAGTAACAGTATGAACTCACCCTCACTTATAGATAGATCAATGTCTGCAAGGGCAGGAGTGTTTGAGTCCGGATAATAGTAATTAAGATTTTCAATTGAGATCATTTTTTTAGTATCCATGTTGGCTGTTACTAATATTACCAATTAGTATAAATAATATAGATTTTTTAATGAGGGTAATACTTTTTAGAAAAATCGTAATAATGCCCCGGTGATCACTTGCGAGGAATATTTCGTTATGAGCAAAAGCATACTATAATCCATAGAATTGACCCCAGGGTCAAACTGATATGGGTTTTTTGCATCTCGGTACTAACCATTACCGCAGGCCTCCCATTGATCCTCCTGGCAATTTTCATATCAACCCTTCCATTCTGGGTATTAGTGCGCCCTTCCAGGGAAAAGATCACTTCCATCTTATTTGTGATGTTTACCATGGTATTGGGGTTCATGTTTTCCCAATCCATATTCTATTACTGGGGGGACACTCCCACTTTCACTATTATACCAGCATCCGTCCCATTGATCGGAACGATTACAGGAGGCATCCATTTTTACATAGAGGGGGCCGTGTACGGGCTTATCCAGTCTTTAAGGTTCATTTCAACTGTTAGTGCTGCATTATTATTAGTTGCAACCACCCATCCCAGCGAACTAATAGCAGGTACTGTCAGGTTCATTTCGATCGGGAAGAGAAGTATAGGATTTCCTATAGAGATAGCGTTCATGGTATCCTCAGCAGTGAGTTTTGCACCATCAATGATCGAAGAATGCCTGATCACTATCAATGCCATGCAGGTTCGGGGCCTGAAAATGAAAGGATTAACTAACAAGATCAAAGCATTACGATATTTATTTTTCCCGTTGGTGGTCAACGTGCTGCGAACTGGCAGGCAGATAGCCATTGCTGCTGATTCACGCGCTTTCAGGTCAACGAAACACAGGACATATTTGAATGAATTAAAGCTAAAAAAAATGGACTATCTTTTTCTCTCATATATCGTTATATTCCTGGGATGCGGTCTATACCTTAGCTTGATCGGTTATGGCGGTACAGCACCCGGGAGGTAATATGAAAATTATCACTATATTTTTTATTATCCTGTTGATCCCCCTGGCCTCGGCCGGGGAGTGGAGAGGTGAAGGAACGCCGTTATATACAATAGCAGAAGGTCAGATCCATGGCGGAATATACGTGGCCGGGGGGCATGGTCTTACATACGAGAACCCGTACGTGGAATATTTCGAAGTACCAGGCGAGGTCGAATATGCCAGACTGTACGTGCCTGTATGGAACTATAATGAAGATGATTGGCTGGAAGTCAGTATTAATGAAAAAAACCTTGGCAGAAGAAGCGTTCCAGACTATGTGGCCGCATATGGTATCGCTGATTATGTGTACACCGTAACTGACAGCATATCACCAGGCACGAATAAAGTAACAGTAACCTACCATAACCCCAACGGCGGCCCATATAGTGTGGTAATGGTTGCAGTGTATAAGGATCAGGATCTACCCCAGACCAGGTATTGGATAGCTGAAGGGAACCATGCGATCTCCAGGCTCTCGAAAGACACCTCTGAGGTCAGATTCAGCGGCGTCCTGCCGGACGGGATTGCAAATGCCACTCTATATACCATGATGATAGCAGGTAATGAGGGTGAGATCGACAGCTTGTATTTCAATTCACATCTTCTGGGCGAAGATGTGGGAAGGCGCAAGTCGGGAGCATATTTTGACCTGGACAGCTGGGATGTTGGGGAATACCTGAGTAATGAAAACAATACAGTAATATTTGATAGGGGAGATGAGGTATATCTTCATCCCTTCAATGCGGTCCTGGCTGTAGCATACCAGCAGGACCAGGGAGAAGATTATATTACAACAAATAACCAGGTTGAATTGACAAAGACCAGTATACCTTTGCCTGTCATCCTGATCCTGGCTGCAAGCGTTTTGTTCTTTGTGTACAGGTTTGTGAGGAGAAAATGAAACGGTTCATCTATATTTTGATAATCATCTTATTTCTGATACATTCAGCAGCTGCTGATCTTGATATAGGTATGACCATCCCTGTGAAGAACAATAAGGTGTTTGATCCTGATAAGCTGGTGGCAGGGGTCACCTGGCATGAGAGGGCAAGGGTTGAGCTGCTAAATACCGGGGACGAAACCCTGAACAATATTGATGTAATCATCCAGGTCCCGATGGGTATGGATATCAAACTTCCCACCCAGGAGTTAAAGGATGTGCATATTGATGGAAACAAGATCACAGCCAAAATAGCAGACATCCAACCAGGGGAATCTGCAACTTTTTTATTTGAGGTCAAACCGCCCTCTTCAGTGGAGTTTCGGAAAACTGCTACATTTTCCATATCAGCAGTCTACCAGGATGGGGAAGGTGTCCAATCTACCCAATATACACATGATGTGGAGATCATACCTCCGCCTTCCTGGATAACATATGGTACCATTATAGCAAGCATATTCATCCTGATCATTGTACTGGTGGCTGCCTGGAAATTCCAGGTACTCGAGATGTTCACCACGATTGATCTGATTACCATTGCCCTCTTGGCTGGCCTTATCGGGGTGGTCTTCAGGTGGTTCTGGCAAACGTTCAATGATCTCTTAGGTCCGCTGGGCGGGCTACTGTTCACCATACCTATCACAGTAATAATGCTGGTCGCACTCCAGCTAGTAAGAAAACCAGGCACTGCCACATTACTTTTTACTGTGGTCGAACTTGTGGCCATGGTCATCTGGGGCACCAATATCACTATCTGGCTAGGCTGGTACATGATGGAAGGAGTGCTTGTGGATGCCCTGGTCATACTGTTTAAAAGGGATTACGGGGACCGCCGCTTTACTGCAATAATATATGGCATTAGCAGAGGTGCCTTCTCGTACTGGATGTTCTATTTCCTGTATGCTCCTGTGGTGTGGAAGGTATATTATGCTCCCTGGTATGGCTGGACCGAGGTGGGTATAGCAGCAGTAGGCGGCCTGATAGGAGGAATAATCGGATACGATATTGCCAAGAAGATGCGGGGAGCAATGATCTGATTTAAAATTTTTACAATGATGAACTAAGGTGGTTAATATGAGCAAGAAATTACAAAAAATATTAATGGGTCTTATCATGTCAATGATCCTGGTCACTCCAGTTGCCAGCCAATCGAATGGTTATGCGGGCGGCTCACTGGATACATACATGCACGATACCATAAACGGAGATTATCTTTTTACGTTAGGGGATAGCCAGTATAGCGGAGAACTTATTTCAGGGGCCAATTACAATGTCACATTTGATACAGCATTGCCTGAAGGAATTAATATCTCAGTTGCCAGACTGTATTTGTACTGGACCTGGAGCCATAACGGCAGTGAAGGTGTTTATCCGGAAATGGAAGTACTTCTTGATGGTAATCCCATAGTGCCTGAAAAAGAATATTCAGATAGGAAAGGAGAAGGGTCTTATGATTACCCCAGCGGCACACATGCCTTTAATGTAGCATCATATGTCCTGGATGATGAAAGTGTGATTAACATTACAAATTCAGGAGATGGGGTTTTTTCCATTAACGGAGCAGCATTGCTGCTGATCTACGAGCAAGCCGGCAGCCCGAAAATCGAATACTGGATCAATGAAGGTGCTGATATGATCAAATTCCAGGAAGGAGATTCTCCAGGTAATGCAACGACTACTGCTTCTTTTTCCGGTGATATTGATACGTCAACTGTAAGAATTGCCGATCTTATTACAGTAGTTCCCAGCGGGGATAAGGGTGAGAATACCCTGCACTTTAATTATGATAGT
>DATKUV010000060.1:0-3652 GCA_035530415.1 Candidatus Nanoarchaeia archaeon
CTGCGGGCTGTGTGCTGCTAAGTGCAAGGATAAGGCGATCAGGATATCACAGGGCAGGGCGGTGGTGCTTGAGAATTGCAACCATTGCGGGATATGTAATGGAGCGTGTCCGGTGGTGCGGTATCTGGGTGAGCATTAAAATATCAATTTTATCGTAATATATAAGTATAAATAGAAAATTGTATACCTTTGGTATAAATTTCTATTTGAATATTTATTATTAAGGAAATCGTATGGTGAAAGCTAAGGAGAACAGAAATATTTCTTTTTCCATCACTGGAGAGGAGAGAATACCCGCAACCGAGATGGTAGGGGCTATTCAACATATTCAAAATGTTATCTACCACATCGGTGATTATCTTAATGGAACTCCTAATCGTCCAAAAGGGGATTTTCCACAAGTGGTAAAAGATCATTGTACATTATTCATAACAAATTTGGAGATGGGAAGTGTTATTGCGGATATGCAAATAGGGGATGCTCAGATAGGTTTACCTGGTTTGGAGGGGACTTATGGTGAAAGAGCAATCACTCTTGCTGATGAATTTATAAAAGAAATCTCTCTTGCAGATGCATCATTAGAGAATCTACATAATAAAATTGAGAATCCTCATCGTGTTAATAAAATCTTGAAAGAATTTGATGCCATGTGGCCCAGTGTACAATCAAAACGTGCGCTGAATTTTAGTTTTGGCGGCAATCCTAAAAAACGCTTGAATCCTAATCAAAGAGATGTGATTCAATCTCTTTTACATACTCCACTTCATGAATATGAAAAAGAAGTTTTCGGACGAGTGATTGAGATAAGAGTGGATGAAAAAAGAAAGATCCAATTAGATACACCAGAAGGTCCAATCGAATGTCATTATACATCGGATATTGAAGATGCAGTAAGAGAAGTTATTGGAGAACTTGTTACGATACGCGGAATGATGATACCATTGAAAGGTAAATTCATTTTAAGTATTGATAACGAAGTTTCTATAGATGATGTGTCACAATATCATCTTAAGACCATGAAAAAAGATGGGATCGATATAGAATTAATGGAAGAAGTTCTTATTGATGTTGATTTTGAAGATGATTATTATATAGCTTCAAATGATTATCTAGGACTTCTCTCAGCTAAACCGAAGATGAAGCAGGTCATTGAGGAGATTCAAGAAGAACTTGCTGTTTTGTGGCTGGAATATGTAGCAGTCGATGAAGATAAATTAACAGCTAGTGGTAAAGATCTTAGGGAGAAACTTATTTCAATAACAGGCATACAAAATGGCTAAGTATAAGACAAAAACTATAGAATCATCGTTATCTAAAAAAGGATTCCAAGCGATTAATACCCATCATAAACGTTATATATATTATGTCAATGGAGAAAAAACTGGCATTACGACATTTATAAGTCATGGAATAAAAGAATATGGAGATATATTGTTAGCTAAAATGAGAACTCAGCTTAAATTATCTCGTGAACAATTCGATGATTTAGTAATGTGCCCTCTAACAAAAGAAGAATTGTATGAAATTTATTCTGATAACGATTTAATTTAAATTTTACTTACTCAATATATCGAACCTGCATACACCGTTATTAGGCTCCATCCTCGGACCAGAGATATTCGCCCAATGCAAAGCAGCATTCCATGTATCAAAATTTATATCATTCCACCAGATTATCGCTTTTACCGGACTCAGGAGAGAAGGAAAGACAACACTAATGTTCAGGATTGCCTCTGACTTTATTGTTAGTGGTTTTGACTCTAAGAATATTATCTACTTTTCATTTGATGACTTCAGGGATGTACATGTCAGTGAGGTAATAAGAGTATATGAAGAGTTGATGGGGAAGAATTTCAAAGAAGGTAGACACCTGCTGTTGCTGGATGAAATACAGAAGCTGGAAAACTGGGAAGACCAGGTAAAAAGGATCTATGACATTCACGGCAAGCATGTGAAAATAATCCTGTCAGGTTCTGAGTCATTGTTTTTAAGGAAGAAATCAAAGGAAACTTTATCAGGCCGAATTTTTGAGTTCAAAGTTGACACTATCTCTTTTAAGGAATTCCTGAGATTCAGGGATACAGAGTTCCAGCCTGTTGATTTGTATGAAAGGGAACTGGCCGGATTGTTCCAGCAATATATACAAACCCAGGGATTTCCTGAACTTGCGGGGATTGAGGACAGGGAGATAATATTGAAGTATATCAGGGAGAGTATTATCGAAAAGAAAGTTTACAGGGATATCTCTCATCTGTTCAAGGCAGACCGTTTCCAATTATTTGATGTACCTGCAGGAATCTTTTCTGGTAAGGAAGCTGTACAATTTCTCGACCAGCGGGAGAAAGACAGAAAGGAAGTTGAAGAAATACTATCCTGCACTGCTGCTTGATAAGGGGTTCGAGCATGATGACCTGTCAAGGTCAAGGGTATTTGAGTGGTTAATGGTAAACCAGTTGAAGGCTGAATACTTCTGGAGGGATTCGTACAAGCATGAGGTTGATGTCGTTATTGCAGATGAAAAGGTTGTACCAATTGAGATTAATGCCGGGAAGATAGAAACGAAAGGTCTGGTTACTTTCATGGAGAAGTTCGGTGTGGATAAGGGGTATATTGTTACGCCTGACAGGGAAGAACGGCTTGAGATGAAGGGGAAATTGATTGAAGTGGAAAGGGGTTTTAAGTTTTTGATGCAACAACCATGATCTCCATGCAACAATGAATAGCATACGCTGTTTTCCATAAAGTGCGCTCAGGCTCTATGATGTTATGCTGGGTTGGCTGAACCCGGTGAGCTACGCCATAGACAGCAAGTGGGAGCTATTCAAGAGTTGTTAGGGCACAAAAGTTCGAAGACTACAGAAATATATACACATGTGAGTGACAAGGATATATGTAAGATTAAAATTCAATTAGATAGTTTACCGATAAAAGGAGGAGAAGATGATCGAAGATGAATGCGTTCGACCAGAAAGATGTATATCCGAACCTTGTTTGGATATATCGACAAATGGTAGGGATATGCGAAGTGGGTTTGGATATATATTGTTATTAATAATTCGACTTGGCTTTGAAAAGAGATTAATGACTTCAATACAGATAAGGCACTATTAACGTTAATTTCCAATTTCATCAAGTGTTCTTTTTGCATTCATGTATTGTGCAATATCATCCTGCTCAAGATCTTCGATGCTGTTTATTCGATCATCGTTGAGATAAACTTCAACAATTACTTTTCGTTTAGTCATACAACAAAATCAGTGATGGTTTTATTTTTATACTTTAAGCAAAGCATAAATCTTAAATATATTTGTCCAGTCCAGTACCAGCAATGATTAGATGGTGGGAGAATGAATCTGCCAGAGTTCCACTGGCAGTGATAGGAATATTGTTCATCTTCATATCTACTGCAGTATCCATAAATATCACCAGAATGGACGGGGAGATGGCTTCGGCAGTGGCAGCTGGAAATGATGTGGATACTGCTGATACTGCACTGCGATATGCTCAGGCAGATATTGCAAGGGCTGTTAATTATGCAGGTATGGAGGCATTAAAGCAGATGGGTGAGACCCCGGTCATTGAAATGGATAACAGCAGCCAGTATAATCCCGGCGGCATTGAGCCGGATATAGCTGAGTTCAACCGCAACTGG
>DATKUV010000061.1:0-4457 GCA_035530415.1 Candidatus Nanoarchaeia archaeon
TTATAAAACTGGCAGGATGGCTGACACTGACACCCTCCCGTTCGACCGTGTTCACGCCCATAGCAGCCGCATCCAGTAGTGCGTCCACTAAAAAATCGTCCAACAGGTTGATCTCATCCACATACAGGATACCGCGGTTAGCTTCTGCCAGGATTCCTGGTTCGTATGCTTTTAGACCTTCTGTAACTGCCTTTTCGATATCAAGACTACCCACCACCCGATCCTCAGTGGCACCCACTGGCAGATCCACCACTTTCATAGGCCTTTTTTCAGTGGTAATTGTACCTTCCTTCTTTCTTATCTGGCATTCCCAGCAGAACTTATCCTCATCATGGGGATCACAGCTGTATGTATCTCCTGCTACAACATCGATCTCAGATAATATCTCTACCAGCCCTCTTACAGCTGTGGATTTTGCAGTGCCTTTCTGGCCCTTGATAAGTACCCCACCTATAGAAGGATTTATTGCATTCAATATAAGAGCCCTTTTCATCTTTTCCTGGCCCACGATTGCTGAAAATGGAAATAACACCCTATGAGTCCTGGTTTCGATATGTGATCTCATTATTTTCTTTGAATCATCCTTTTCTTCAAATTTAGGTACTTCAAGAATATTGCCGTGAATATTGATTTTACCCATTTAACCGCCCTCTTTATTATATAGTGTACCTGAAAACCATTGTATATAATAATGCCACTACCAAAAATAACATGGAAATCACAAACCCTCCGAACACTAGTTTCATCCTTCCGCCCCTTTCTTTCTTTGAGACCGCATGGGTCTCGAAGATCGATAAGAGCATTGTTACAAAGAAGAAAATCGCTGATATTATCAGCAGTGTTCCAACTACCAGAACGAATCTTGCTTCAAAGGTCAGGTCTGCATTTGGATTTATTAAACTTAATAAAAATTCTTTTCCTTTTGCTTCATAAGCTGTGGTCACCATCATCACCACATATAAAATATTACCAACCCCCATAATGGCTGAAGATAATGCAGCACTGAGTAGTGTGATCAATGCACCAATATCAGGGATCTTGAGATTGATCTCCCATTCTTTTTCCATTTATTTCACCAGGATTTAATTTATCAAAATGTCTTTATTAAATATCCTATTGTCTATAAATTTACATGAATTAATATTTATTTGTTAATGATTATAGCACATCTATGGAAAACATTATGAATAAGTTCTTACTAATAGAAACATATTGGGGCAATAAACGGCATCGTATCCATCCCCTCCGATCCGTTATGCCCCTTTCTTTTCATTTAGGTGATTTATCTAACAGTTGTGCCGTTACTTGTTTTTCGTTCAGGCTGCAGTAAGATGGCTCCAGTTTCGTCAGCAGCCAGGATCATTCCTTTTGATTCTACACCAAATAATTTGGCTGGTTTCATATTTGCCAATAAGACGATCTGCCTCTCCAATAGATCTTCGGGCTTATGGGTCTGGGCTATACCTGCCACCACCTGTCTTGGTTTTGGCTCTCCGATATCAACATTGAGTTTTAGTAGCTTATCTGAACCTTTAATCGGTTCTGCTGAAACTATTGTTCCCACCCTGATATCCATTTTTTGGAATTCGTCAAACGTAACTTCAGGAACCAGGGGTTTGGGCTTTTCCTCTTTGGCTCTTGCCTCAGCCACCCTTTTATTCAAAATAGTTTCCATCTCCTCAATTTTTTTATCATCGATCTTCTCAAACAGAATGGCAGGCTTGGGCAGGCTTTTTCCAGATTCAATTTCTGTCAGAGCTTCAAGATATGCTAGCTCGCTGACATCACTATTAAGTCCCAATTGCGTCCATGCTTCTTTCATTTTCACTGGCAGCACAGGTTCACTTAGCAATACCAGTGCCTTTGCGATCTGCAGGCAGTCCTTGACTACGGTAGCACAGGCATCAGGGTCGGTCTTGATAATGTGCCAGGGTTCGTTGGTTTGGAAATACGTATTACCGTAATTAGCCAGGCCCATTATGCTATCAATAGCTTTCTTAAACTCATATTCATCCATGGCCTCTATTACTTTTGTTATGGTTTCCCGGATCTCATTAAACACTTCGGTTGAGACGGCCTGCTCAGGCACTGAACCAAAGTTCTTTTGCGTGAAATGAAGTGTTCGGTACAGGAAATTGCCCAGTGAACCTACCAGTTCGTTATTGACTTTTTCCTGGAACACCTTCCATGAAAAATTCAGTTCTTTTGTGTGGGACGTGTAGCTGGCAAGGTAATATCGCAGCAGGTCTGGATGGAAGCCATGATCAAGGTAGTCTTCAATTACCCACACCACATATCCCCTGCTTTTGCTAAAGGTCTTATCATCTATCTTTACCATGCCGGAAGCTACTACCGCCCTGGGTAATGAATAGCCAGCTCCTTTGAGCATGGCAGGCCAGAATATACAGTGATGATATGCTATGTCCAACCCGATAAAATGAATAATACTGGAATCACCCTGCCAGATCTCTTTCCAGTCCCGGCCAATGCTTTTGCAATATTCTTCTGTAAATGAAATATAGCCTATGGGTGCGTCCACCCACACATATACTACAAGGTTTTCGTGCCCTGGAAATTTCACACCCCATTCAAGGTTCCGGGTAATGCACCAGTCCTTGAGTTCGGAATGCACCCATTCTTTAGCATAGTTGCGGGCATTGGCAGTACCTTCCAGTGTCTCAAGGTAATCGAGCAGGAAATTCCGGAATGAAGATAGTTTAAAGAAAAAATGTTCCTGTTCTTTATAGATAGCTTCATTTCCGCAGATCTTGCATGCAGGTTCACGAATTTCTCCAGGTTCTAGATGACGCCCGCAACCCTGGTCACATTCATCTCCCCTGGCAGGTGATTCACAATAGGGGCAGATACCTTCCACATATCTATCTGGCAGGAAACGATTGCAGTGGCTGCAATATGCCAGGTCGATCGTTTTTGTATATACGTTATCATTTTCTATTAGCTTATTGACAATTTCAGTTGTGCGGTGATGGTTTACAGGCCCGTTAGTGCTTCCAAAAAAATCGAAATGAATGCCCAGGCTTTTGAATACTTCATCAAAATGGTTGTGGTATTTTTCAATCAATTCTTCAGGGGTTGTACCCATTTCTTCGGCACTTACCACTATGGGTGTGCCGTGAGTATCTGAACCGCATACGAATACTGTTTCTTGCCCCTGTTTTTGTAATGACCTGACAAAAATATCAGCCGGGATATAAGTGCGCAAGTGCCCGATATGACATTTGCCATTAGCATATGGCAGTCCACATGTGATCAGAACGGGCTTATCGGTTGGGAAATCTGACATTGAATTTTAATCCTCCAGTTGTTATAGTTAGTATAATAATATATGATGCTCATGAATGTAGGTCAGTTATAAAATATATTTCCCCTTTAGGCCGGGGTTTTAAATAATATAATTGCTGGATGGAACATCAATGCTTACTAAACGAATTATACCGTGTCTGGACGTGACCCTGGATGAGGCAGGCGGCTGTGTTGTCAAGGGGATCGAATTTGTAGACCTGCGGCGGGCTGGTGATCCGGTCGAGCTTGCTAAGGAATATAATCAACAGGGGGCAGATGAGCTTGTCTTTTTAGATATTACTGCATCTCACGAAGGTCGGTCGACAATGATCGATGTGATAGAACGTACAGCCGATGAGGTATTTATTCCTTTGACTGTGGGTGGAGGGATTAACTCGATCCGGGATATTAAGGTTATTCTTCGATCAGGGGCTGATAAGGTATCGATCAATACGGCTGCAATAAAAGATCCTTCATTAATTGAGAGATCATCGAAGATATTCGGCTCACAGTGTATTGTAACAGCTATCGATTGCCGTAGAAATCCAGACATAAGTGATGGCAACAACAAGAGCATCATTACTCTTGAAGATGGTACACCTGCCTGGTATGAAGTGGTTATCTATGGTGGACGTACTCCCACAGGTATTGATGCAGTGTTATGGGCAAAACAGGTGGAAAGTCTTGGTGCTGGTGAGATCTTACTGACAAGTATGAACAGGGATGGGACATATGATGGTTATGATCTCCCAATTACACGAACTATTTCAGATAGTGTAAATATTCCTGTCATAGCTTCAGGGGGGGCATCAGGACCTGAGCACATGTATGATGCATTTGTGGATGGGCATGCTGATGCGGCGCTTGCTGCCAGTATATTTCATTTTGGGGAATATACGGTTGATGATACCAAGGAATATTTGAATAATAGAAATGTCTCTGTTCGTTTGGAACTTTGACTCCATTCACGAATTTAACATCCGACTTCGACAATATGTGTATCCCATTTCGTTAGCCACAATGGAGCCGAATGCTTGTTTTGACCTATATCCGACCACAAAAGATTTAAAAGGGTAATAACTTATATGACTCTTATAATCCGTATGACGGGATTAAGAGGGTGATAAAAACGCCTGCGACAATCGTCGAACCAT
>DATKUV010000062.1:0-8235 GCA_035530415.1 Candidatus Nanoarchaeia archaeon
CGAATTTGGTTGAATCTTGAATTAGCAAAAAAGTCGGAACATTGTCTTGAATATATTATTATACATGAAATGGTACACCTGATAGAGCGCAAGCACAGCGATCGTTTTATTGCATATATGGATAAATTCATGCCCAGATGGCATTTCTTTAAAGATGAATTGAACCGTTCAATGTTGGTTCATGAAAATTGGAGTTACTAAACGGCCTCCATCAACGATGTCTCTCTATTATCAGCGAGACTATTTTTAGTACTATCATATTCAGGAAAAAAAGCGCCGAGAGGGAGATTCGAACTCCCGAGGGGCTAAGCCCCACAAGCTTTCCAGGCTTGCGCCCTACCGCTAGACTATCTCGGCATTTGATTGTTGACTGAAAAGATCAGTCCTTTACCTTTTTATCTGATTTTGTTATCCAGCCCTTGGGATATGTACCTTCTCGCATCAGCACCCGCTTGGTTGCAGCCACAATACCGTTCTCATCCTTGAGGATGGTATCTGTATCCATCGCGGCTCTTGCAAGGGCAACTGCTTCGCCTTTCAAAGACATGACAAGCACATTGTCGTCAACCTGTATGCCGGTATCCACCTTCACCACACCGGGTGCGGCCAGGCTAGCACCGTGGCAGATGGCATCAACGGCACTGTCCCGGATAAAGATCCTGGGCATATGCACCAGTCCCTTTTCCATAGGCTGTATCACGCGCCGCAGTTCGCTCTCATCACCGGTTTCCTGAAACATCACCATGGCATCCTTCAGTTCGAACAACGTGATCAAACTGTCATCTTCCCTGAAAGGACCTGCTCTGGTGCGTCTCAACTCCTTCATCTGGGCACCTGTTCCCAGTGCTTCGCCCATATCATGGCAAAGCTTTCTGATATAGGTTCCGGCCTCGCAGCCCACCCTCATCAGCACATCAGTACCATGGATCTCCATCATATCATTGTAATAGATATTACGTATCCTCAGTTCGCGCCGGACTGCTGATTTTACAGGCGGTTTCTGGTAGATCGGGCCGGTAAATTCGTCTGCACATCGCTGGATATAGGTCTTCTTTACCGTTGAGTGTAATTTCATTAAACATATATATTCTTTACCCGATTTTACCAGCGCGCCAACTGATTTTGTGGCATCCCCCAGCATAATAGGTAATAGTCCTGTGACCTTGGGGTCAAGGGTCCCGCTATGACCGGCTCTTGGAAGGTCCAGGATCTTCTTGACCCATGACACAACCTCGTGGCTGGTAGGACCAGCTGGTTTATCAAGATTTATTACACCAAATTTAATGTGGTCCATTATTGGACGGCGATCAGGTATACAACCATAGGCCAGGTCTGTAACATCCTCTGTTTTTTCCTTCAACTCTCTCACAGTATCTGAAGGTAATATGTATTCCAATTTAACCCCTCTTTCTTTTTTCTTTCATTGAATCAATGGCAGTAATAGCAATCTTCACTGTTGCTTCCGGGTGCCATACACTGGATTCCATCACCAAATCATATGGAGTCAGATCAGCTATATCGATATTATAATAATTCTTATATCGCTTAGCTTCACTCTGCTGCCTGATCATTGTCTCATCCATGGCCTGATCTAAAGAAATATCTTCTCTTTGTGAGATGCGCCTTGCTCTAACTTCCACATCGGTCTTGAGCATTATCTTAAGGTCAGCTTCAATGAACCATCCTGAAAGCCTGCCTTCAAATAAAAAATCCCCGACCTGCTTTGAAAGTTCCATCTGCCGTCTGTCGATCTCTTTGTCGATATCAGGGTCAGTTTCTGCGATCTTCCCGAACTCCTCCAGACTAACACCTCTTTCTTCAGCCATAGCCCTGAAAACATCTCCTGAAGATATAAGGATAAGTCCAAAATGATCAGCAATCGTTTTTGAAAGAGTACTCTTTCCGCTCCCTGGTGGGCCGCTGACAGTGATTATCATAATTCAAACGCCGCCGATGTTCAGACTCTTGCGTATGATCTGGCTGATAGGCAGACTGCAAATGAAATACCAGTATATCCAGTACTGTATAGGACCCAGTGCAAAATTGGTAAGTTGTTTCTCACCCCAGAATGGAAACACCATAGTAGGAATTTGGGATAGATCTGATTGCTGACTGATGAAAAGATACGCCCACATGAATAGAGGCAGTGATATGATACTGATAAATGCCATTGGTTTGAACTGCTGCTTGCTCATCTTCATCTGATCTTCCATCATGGCTGACCGCTGTCCTTCCAGTTTCTTGACTTTTGCCTGGTTATCCGCAAGCTGGGCTTCCCTGAACTCTTTTTGGAATCCCTTCATCTGATCCTGGACCCTATGCATCAGATCCCAGTCCATGGTATATTTCTGGATCAATGAAGCATACAATCCGGTAATTGCTGCCATAACAAAGAGCATGATATGGAACGGCAAAATATCTGGCAAAGGTCCAAGCAAAATCTCGACTACTTGTCCGATCTGTGTTCTGAATGCCTCACCCAGAACCACGATGCCGATGATCATGCCGAATCCGAGAGCAAGTGCTGCTTTTTCCAGTATATTCTTCCAGTTGGAGTTTGCCATTTTTTTCCCTACTTAGCTAAGTTATCTACTATTGCAGTTATTTCTTGGAAGATATCTTCAATGTTACCAGTACCATTAACGGTCTGGAGCAATTGTCTCTCTGAATAAAAATCAATGAGGGGATGGGTCTGATTGTAATAAGCCTTAAGTCTTGTTTTCACAGCAGATTCGGTATCGTCGTCCCGCTGGTACAATTCATCTCCACAAGTATCACATAGACCTTCTTTTTTGGATCGGTTGAACTTTATGTGATAACTGGCACCGCACCTGCACATTCTCCGTCCTGCCAGTCTGGCAACCAGTTCGTTGTCTGGAACTTCGATATCAATTATTACATCCAGTCCTTTTCCCAAAGAATCAATGATATTTTCCAAGGTCTCTGCTTGTGGAATAGTCCTGGGAAATCCGTCCAGAAGATATCCTGCATCTGTATCTGGCTTTGACAGTCTGTCCTTAATAATATCTATAAGCAAACTATCTGGTACAAGTTCGCCCTTGTCCATGTATTGTTTTGCCTTTTGTCCCAGTTGGGTCCCTTTAGCCAGGTTCTCCCTGAGGATGTCACCCGTGGATATGTGGGGAATATAGTATTTATCTGACAGCATCTTGGCCTGAGTGCCTTTCCCGGCACCAGGCGCTCCCAATAACACCAGATTTACCACTCAGGTCCCTCCAAGGAACTGTCGCATCATTGGGTGCATCTCCATCATCTGCTCGCTTGCCAGGTCTTCATATAATCGATATATAATACTTACAGCTAATAAAAGACCCGTACCTCCTGCACCTCCAAGCGTACCCATAAGACTGGCCACTAAGGTCAAAAGACCGATAAATGCACCGCCAATGATGGTAACCCTGGGGATGTACCGCTTCATGACCTTTTCAATACTATCAACATTCCGCCTGAAGCCTGGTATCTGCATACCTGAATTGTGTATCTTCTGGGCTGTTTTCTTGGCATTCATACCTGTGGTCTCAACCCAGAACAATGCAAATATGATACCGCCAAATATCAACATAAACGCATCAACAAAAACATGCAGTCCGATCTGCCAGACAGCAGGTGCGGTTACAGGTACAAAACCGGTAGTATTTGCATACTGGGTATTGAGTTCACCAAAATTCTGGGAAACAAGGCTTGGGATCCAGTCCCTTGGACTATTAAGGGGGGCTAGATAATACATCAGGCCGCTTGTTGCGGTACTGCCCGTGAACACTCCTAAAAACGTTATACCTTTACTATATAACAACATGCCCACCATCTGGATGTTTGCCTGCAGTGCCCTCACCAGGATCATGGGAAGTACACTTGCATATATGAGCTTTACAGGGAATCTTCCTCGTGCTCCGCGTACAGCACTATGCGCCAGCGGGATCTCGATCCGGGTTGATTCCACGTACACCACACCAAGGAATATTATCACAGTGGTGATAAGTGCAAGGATACCCCCATCTATGAACACGTTCTGAAAAATATTGCCTGAGAAAATATTACCCAATCCGATATCTGTGGTGAAATAAAGCCATTTGGGCAGCACACCTACAGGAGCACTGCCTGGACCGCCTGGGCGGCTGATGCTGAACAGACCGGTCACAATAGACTGGGCCACACCTGCCACAATGAACAATCCCACACCTGAGCCGATACCCCATTTGGACACCACTTCATCCATGAACAGGATAAGGGTTCCGCCAATGAATATTTGAATAAATATAATTAATATTACCAGATCCACTCCCCCAGTCATTGAGAGATTGAAATCATTTGCCAGCACAGTGGCCAGACCGGCATCGGGCCTGATAAATCCTCCCAAGATCTGGGGCAGCCCTTCCAGTACTATCATTACAAAGACCAATAGTTTCTGAGCACCTTGGAATATAGCCTGGTCCTGGGGATCGCTCATATCCATCTTTATGACATCAGCACCCACCAGCAGCTGCAGCACAATGGATGCGGTAACTATTGGGCCTATACCCAATAGCATTAGTGAGCCTGAAGCTCCTGCAAAGAATGCCCTGTACTGCTCGAAAAGATCCACTGAGTCTGGTGACATGCCAAACAAAGGAACATTCGAAAGGGCAAAATACATCAGCAGTATCCCTATTGTCCACCCCAGCTTCTTTTTGAAATGAACATGCCCTTCAGGTCTCGAAACAGCCGGAAGTTGTCTTAAAAATGGTTCGATGGTATCCTTAAAAGTCATCAAATGCACCTGATATTATTATCTGCAATAAATTAGTAAATAGAAAAACAATAATTTAACCTTATTGTTTTCTATTAATTGATTTTATTTATTTATTCTGATTGATTAACGTCTTCTTCAACATCTGATGCTGTGATTTCGGTATCAACAAATTCCATTTCGGGTTCCTGGAATTCTATAACTTTCCCACCTGCTTCTTCAATCTTGGACTGTGCTTTTGCACTGCATTTTGAGACCGTTATAACCATGGATTTAGTAATTGTCCCGTTACCCAATACTTTGTCAATAGGGTATTCAAGATCTACCAGATTTATATGGAACATATCACCGTCCAGTTGGGCCAATCCCTCCTCAACCAGCTGTTGTGCCATTTCATCCAGTTCACCCACATTCACAATTGACTCATATGAGATTGTCTTCTGAGGCCGTGTGAATCCGTGTTTACCATAGGCTAACCCTCTCATGTAATTGCGTACGAAATGGTGCTTACATCCACCAGCATTACCACGACCACCGCGGCTACCCCCACCTCTTCGATTCTTTGAGGTGCCGCCACCGCACGTCCTGGAACCTCTGAATTTAGACACATTCTTCTTCTTCATTTTATTCACCTCATCTTGTTGAGAAGTGCGTTTATACCGTCACCGTGAAATCCCAATTCTCCACCTTGAGGTACAGTTTTCTTTATACCTTTATGCCCCTTTCTGGGTGGGTGAAGTCTGAACAACGGTGTCAATCCAGGCACATCCTTCATAGATACTTCACCTGCAAAGATGGCCTGTGCCAGAGCATCGATACTGTCATAAGATGAATATTCTTTTACATATTCATCAGATAATTTGATGCCGCCTTCCAGTTCGCCTCTGTTGTGCAGCAGTTGGGCCAGTGCTTCCTGGGAAATATTACCCCATGCCACATAATCCTTCACTTTCTGGATCATGCCTTTGGTGTGTGGATTCTCGTTTAACACTACACAATGATTATTCCTGTTTAACCTGAGCAATTTCAGGGTCTCTTTGATATCGGGCTTGGTATTAACCGTACTTCGAATCCGTATTGCTGTATACATTATACTGCCTCCAATGTGCGGATGACAGTTGTGTTCTTCAATGCTTCAAAGGTGGCTTTTGCGAAATTCAATGTAGTTCTGGTCTGACCTTCGGTCCTTGTCCAGACATCTTTAATTCCGGCCAGCTGCATCACAGTCTTTGCTGTGCTGCCTGAAGCCAGTCCCAGCCCGCGGGGTGCAGGTTTTAATATGACCCTGACACTGCCCATCTTACCGACCACTTCAAATGGTACAGTATGTTCGGTGCCGCATCCGCATTCCCAGGAACCACAGCCTCTTTTTATGGCTGCTATATTGATCTTGGCTGTGTCAATGGCTTTCCTGATGGCAGGGCCTACCTGAACATCCTTGCCCTGGCCCATTCCAATAAACCCGTCCTCGTTACCCACCACTACTGTGGCTCTGAATTTCACTCGACGACCTGAGTCGGTCATTCTCTGGACCATGTTTATATCCAATACTTCTTCCTTAAGTTCAGGAAGCAGCAGGTCCACGAGTTGATATTCCTTAATTGGCAGTCCGGACCTCAGGGCTTCCTCCATTGAGGTCACCTGTCCTTCCTTAACCAGGTTCCCTAATCTGGTTTTAGGGATCCATTCTGATTCATAATTATATGCCATACTTTAGTCCTCCCCGAATTCTTCATTAATCTTTGTCTGGGTTTGTTCGAACATGGAAGGGATGTCGGTACCTGTATATTCCTTGATATCTTCACCATGTATTCTGGAATCTTCTGGGAATATCTCGGGGTCATGGGGTACATCTAGTCCTGAATCCACTATACCTTTCAATGCGGCATACACCCTGCAACCCTTTGATGAGACCTGCAGTCCCATGTCCAAAATGGCATTGTCAAAACCTTCCTTCTGGGCCTTGTATCCGAAAAGCAGTCCTGTGAGATATGCTGCCGGAGTGTTTCCGGTAGGACCGGTATATCCGTATTTGGCAAGTTCACTGGAGTCTGCATGGACCATTGTGATGTCACCTTGGGGTTTAGGTAAAACCATCTGGAGTCGCATGTGTCTCAGGCTTTTCCGAGCTACGATCCGGGGGCGTTTTGATATTAACAGCTTAAGACGCTGACGATAATCGGTCTTTCCTTCTCTTCTGCGCCTGAACGGTACTTTATATCTTGGTCCTGTTGCCATGATTCAGTCCCCTCCATGCGTATGAGATTCGATATGTGCTTCCATGTGAGCTACGTTCCTATATTCTCCGCCTTTTGCTTTGCGGTACATTCTACAATATGTTGATCTGTCAATTGTATTCTCTTCTTTTAGTTCGTGAAGCCGACGCCTTAAAGCCCGAATCTTCTTCATCCAGAGCTCTTTCTTAGGATTACGGGCACCTTTTGCCCCTTTTCTCGAACCATGACCTTTACGGTGTCCGTATGCCCTCTTGGCATCTAATTTTCGGGCTCTGCCCCTGGATATACCTATTATTGGTCTTGCTTTGATCACACCTTTTTTGATAAGTTCCTTAATATCCTGACGGGTAATGGCTGTGGCAATTTCATCTGCTGCTTCATGGTCCATCCATATACGATTGACGCCAACATCCAGTACATGAGCTGCAATGACTCGCTGGTTTTTAATATCAGACATTTCACTCATCCCTCCTTTCTAGTGGTGGATTGAGTATCTTCAGTCCCATGCTTTTTGCTTTCTTGAGAATCTCAAGACGCTTTCGCTGACCTACGGTCCTGGCAATACGGATGGCCTGTGTATTGGGATCGATATTATCTACGTCCTGGATCCTATCTAAAAGCACTTCGATAAAACCTGATGGATGAAGACCTTTTACTGCTGTTGGACTTCCGTAACCTGGCCTTGCCATCTCACCCTTGCCAAGGATGTACTGGCGCTTCTTGTTATGCAGCCCTTTGGGTTTTCTCCATGTGTCTTTTAGTCTCTTTTTCTTATGGTAGTCGGTCTGGACAAAATGAGGTTTCTTAAGTTTCTGCTTCTTCCTGACCTTCAACAATCTGAGAGATTCTGGATCCATCTTAAGTTCTGCTGTTGGGACTTCAATAATCTCTTCATCTGCCTTATCTTCTTCTACAGTTTCAGATTTATTTTTCACTGCTTTCGAGACCTGATCCTTAATATCCTTTGCCAGAGTTGATGTAATCCCTTTGACCTCAGATAACTCTTTGGCAGTGGCATCGGCTAACTCTTCAATTGATTCGTAACCAGCCTCATATAGAGCTTTGGCTTTTAATTCACCAACGCCTTTTAATGAAGTGAATTCTTTAATTATATCTTCTTTCATCATCATCACCTACGCTGTCGTCTTCTCCACGACGTATATGCCGTCCTGGAACACTCGTGGATCGAATCGTCTGATCTTGGTTGCCTGCTGGATATTTGCAGCGGTCTGGCCAACATATTCTTTATTG
>DATKUV010000063.1:0-7711 GCA_035530415.1 Candidatus Nanoarchaeia archaeon
TCCGGGAGATATTGCCTGGGCAATGGAGGCAGAGGTCAGGGCACCCGGTATTGGGGAGCCTGACATGTTCGAGTATTATCTTGGGAACCATTCACCTGGCTGGAAGTCCACCTATTCTCCTGCCGGGGGTGACAGGGCTACTCTGGGGGTTTATGTCAGGCGGCACGGCAGGGATGTGTCCGCATTTTTTAACAGGTGGCTGGAGCGGTTTGCCAAAATGAAAGGATACCAGCCAGGCGACATTGAGATTATTACAACCTTTACAGGAGGCGACCCCATTGCCACGGTCCCGAAACAGCTTATTTCAGATGGGTTTATGGTAACAGGCGGGGCCGCTGGCCAGAGCGGGATAGGATACGGTATGAGGGCAGGACAGATATGCGGGGAAGTGGCTGCTGAGGCTGTAAAATCAGGGAATTTGTCAAAGAAAAGCCTGAAAACTTATCCTAAACTGTGGAAAAAGGAATTTGCCAGTGAATATTGGATGGGGCGAATGGGACTGGAGCTAGTCAGGAAGATGACTAATAAGGAGATCGATACTGTTGTGTCAGTATTTGCAGGACAGGACCTGTCGTCCTTGAAAGGGACGCCGCTGGTGCAGGCCGCCAAGGTGGGACTTTTCGTTGCAGCGCACAAACCTTCGGCATTGTGGGCGTACCGGGCAATGTTAAGGCGGAAATAAAAAAATGATTGTAATTAAGCATCAGTCCTGAGCCAATCTGAGATTTGCTGGACCCCTTCTATGGTATTAACACAGTACTGCATTAAAAAATTCTCTGGGAGCTCAAGGTGGAGCGGAATGGTCTCGCTGGCAGCCAGTGCTTTGGTGCCATCGAAGTTCACGTATGAAAGCCTGGCCGTAAGTTCTTGGGACGGACGTTCGAAGGAGCTTCCTGACAGAATTGCCACGCCCGTTTCCGTGAGCAGTCGTTCGCACAGGGTGTCACTATCCCGTATCCCCCGCTCAGAGAGCATATCGGCTAGAGGAGTGAAGTCCAGGAATAGGTAGAATCCCCCCACCGGAGGGTGGACCCGTATCCCTGCGCCGGAAAGGATACCATAACATGCCTGTCCCAGATCGGACAGTATACGCCGGACATGCCAGAGATACCGTTCGATGTGCACGCCACCGCTGAAGGCATGGACTGCAGCATACTGGATGGGAGCACTGACCGAAGTGTAGGTCTCGCTGGCCACAGAGGCCATAGCATCCAGCAGCCAATCAAGGTTCTGGGGGAAAGTAAAGGTGCCCAGCCGCCAGCCTCCTGCACCGCACCACTTGGACAGGCCAGAGCTGATAATGGTCCCCTCCGGGTAGAACCTGGCCACAGAGACGTGTTCGCCTTTGTGATGGAGCTGGCCGTATATCTCGTCGGACAGGAGAACGATGTCGTATTCCCGGGCTACATCTGCGATATCCTTTAGCTCGTCAGGAGTGTAGGTGAGGCCATCAGGATTCCCGGGATAGTTGAGCACCAGGATGCGGGGGCGGTACCGGTCTTTTTCGTGGGCGAGGAAATCGGCAAGATGCGAGGCAGTTATGTGCCATTTCTCCTCAAAGGTGGTATGGATCAGGCGTACCTTCTTACCCAGTATGCGGGCCTGGGGAATGTAGGATACCCAGCATGGCGTGGGCACAATGATCTCTCCGTAAAAGACGATCTGAAGCAGGAACATAAGTTCCTTTGAGCCCGGACCCACCAGGACATAGTCAGCCTGTGCATCCACATTGTCCATGTTCTTGTGAAAATCAGCCACCGCTTCCTTTAAAGCAGGTAGCCCTTTTACCGGGAGATAATCCTTCTCGTGGGCGTAGAGTTTGAGAGCATTTACCACGTTGGTTGGGACCGGAAAAGGGGACTGGCCCAGTCCAAAATTGTAGATGCTTTTGCCTTCCCCCTGCAGGTGCTTGCACCGTTCATTGATTGCAAGGGTTGCGGACTGGCCGTTGCCCCGGATGTTTATGTTCAGGCTGACATATTTATTGAGGTTCATGATTCTCGACATTATAGATTTTGTAAATAATGTCTTTTATGGGTATATATCACTATTCTCAGGAGTTCCAAATAATAAACATTCAATAAGAAGATAGATTTATACTATATCTTGCTAACTATGGTGCAATCATGAGCGATCTTAAAATCCTGGTTGTTAACAATTACGGCCAGTTCTGCCACCTGATCCACAGAGCAGTACGCGACCTGGATGTGGAGACCGGTATTATTGCCAATACCTTGAGCAATGAAGAGATTCTTGCTAAAAAACCTGATGGACTCATATTAAGCGGGGGGCCCACAATGGAACGTATCGGACGGGCTGATGGGATGGTAAAGGAACTTGACCTGCCTATACTTGGGATATGCCTTGGCCAGCAATTGATAGCAAAGGCCTTTGGAGGAGAGATCGCCACCGGTATGAAGGGTGGTTATGCGGCAATAGAGGTCGAGATATTAGACGAGGATGAGATATTAAAAGGACTAGGCCCTACTACCAGTGTATGGGCATCCCATGCCGATGAGGTTACTAAGCTGCCTCCGGATTTCATCTGCCTGGCCCGCAGTAATGTATGCGAGATAGAGGCAATGAGACATACTACAAAACCATTGTTCGGGGTACAGTGGCATCCTGAAGTGAGCCATACCAAAAAAGGGAACGAATTACTGCTGAACTTTTTTGAAGTATGTAAGCAGAAATGATGGACCTGGTAATGGATACAGGTTATAAGTTCAGGACCGGAATTGTAATATTCAGGTTCCGTGGTTAGGCAGATATATCGGGACTTGATAAACTGGCAACCAACCTCGGATGGGGAGAGGATATATTTGCCAAAAGACTGGAGATTGCAGTTCATTGATTATGATCTGTTTTCTATCGAATGTTTTGATTGAGTAAATACTTAATAAAAAGATAGATTTTTGTCGATTCAATCCAATCTTCAATTAATGTATCTAAGGGAGAAGATCTTTGCCGGGGAGGGCGAGATAAAAGCAGATACTGTACTGGAACACTGCAGGATTGTAAATGTAAATACAAAGGAGATCCTGAATGCTGATATCGCGATAAAATCCGAATATATAGTAGGCATTGGGGACGTTTCAGACCTGAAGGATATGCACACCAGGATCATTGATATCAAAAACCGTTTTTTGTCTCCTGGTCTCATGGACGGGCATGTACATTTTGAATCCAGCATGGTGACCATGAGCCAGTTTGCCAGAAAAGCTCTGGAGAACGGTACTACCGGTATCGTCATCGATCCCCACGAGATTGCCAATGTGCTGGGCAGACCTGGCATTGAACTTGTACTTGAGGAAGCAAGTACCCTGCCTCTGAATGTATTTGTTACTGTATCTTCCTGCGTGCCTGCTACTGTGTTTGAGACATCAGGTGCAACACTTAATGAAAATGATCTCGAAGCTCTGATGGATAAGGATTTTGTTGTAGGGCTGGGAGAGATGATGGATTATCCGGATGTACTGGGTGGAGATACCGGCAAGATCAATATGATCGAAGCTGCACTCGGTCGTAAATTGGTAGTGGACGGGCACTGTCCCGGACTGACCGGCCATGATCTGTGGGGGTATATGTGTGCAGGACCATCCAGCGATCATGAATCCCTCACATATGAAGAGGGTTTGGAGAAACTGCGGCTTGGTATGAAACTGATGATCAGGGAAGGGTCGGCAGCCAAATCCATGGACGATTTCCTGCCAAGATTAATAGAAGACGATGTGTCACTTCAGAACGTGTTTTTTGTTACTGATGATAAGCATCCGAAAGACCTGATTAAAGGATATATGGATGTTCTTGTAAGAAAGGCTGTCCGGCTGGGCCTGGACCCCCTTGATGCAATATCTATGTGTACTATAAACACAGCCAGGCATTACAGGGTTGACCAGCTTGTGGGTTCTATCAGTATAGGGAAAAGAGCTGATCTGGTAATTCTGGATAATCTGGAAGAGTTTGCCATTCATTCGGTGTTTGCCGGAGGTACTCCTATTGAAACATACGTATCCACTTTCACATACCCGGGTTATGTATACGATACCATAAAGTACAGGGATCTCAAACCAGAAGACCTGCAAATAACGAATCATCCTGACAAAACCATTTCTGTAAATGTTATCAAGGTATTTTCTGACAAGATATTTACCGAAAAAGTGAGGACAGAACTCAGTACTGACAAAATAGGTGTACTGATGCCTGATACAGAGGCCGATATCCTAAGTACGGCAGTGATCGAGCGTCACGGCAAGAACGGCAATATAGGTAGCGGCTTTTTGCAGGGATTCAACCTGAGATCAGGGGCGTTCGGCCAGAGCATAGGGCATGATAGTCATAATGTTATTGTGACGGGAACGAATCATAGTGAAATGGCACTATGCGCCAATGCAATCCGGGAAATTAAGGGAGGTATTGTCCTGGTGCAGGATGGGCATGTGCTTGATAGTCTGCCTTTGCCATTTGCAGGTCTGTTAAGTACCCGAACCGTTGAAGAAGTGGACGAGAACCTGGAGAGGTTGCATGAAATAATCAAGGATATGGGATGTACTCTTCCGGCTCCGTTTATTACACATTCTTTTATTGCGCTGCCTGTGATACCAGAGATAAGGCTGACAGATATGGGATTATTTGATGTAAAAAGATTTGAGTTGATCAGTGTTGTGGTTGATTAATGAGATATGATCTTAATAATTTACTGAACTTAAGCTGATACTTCAGTGAGTGATTTGGCCAAAAATTCACTTGCATCAAGAATTTCAAGGAGAACTGGTTTTCCATCTTTGGTGAAATGTACTAACATGGAATCCATTTCTTCTGCATAGTCTATTAATTTATTAAATGAAATAGTACTAATATTTTTGGATTTTGGAAATATTCCGGTATTGTGCTGTTGCGAAATGAGTAGGGACTGGGCAAACTGCCGCTAACCCTTTGCCAGTATATGGTGAAGAGGTGGATGAGAACTGCACGCTGCCTGCATCAATTGATGGGACGGGTTTTTTATTGAAGAATCTTCTATCAAAATAAGAAATCTTAAGTAAGATAGAATATGGGTTTGATTTGAGTAGATTATTCATTTATGGAATAGTCTAACCCGAAACATTGTTGCCAATAGAGGATTCATGATTGAATATTCATATGCTATTTCCTGGTTCATAATCATAGAAATAATTGGATTTATCACTTTTCCGATAATTTCCCTTACCTGTGGGAACTTGAACGATAAAGGCTATTCCTTTTCCAAAATCCTGGGTATCGTCTTCTTGACCTTTATTACCTGGCTTTTCGCCTCACTTCATATACTGAAATTCGGATGGTTCACTGTAGTATTTTCCTTACTTATACTGCTATTGATAATGGCTCTGCTCGTTCGTAATAAAAAGATCGGGCTTGTAGAACTGTTCAGGGACAACAGGCACATGATACTGAAAAATGAATTCATCTTCCTGTTCGCATTCGTTATGTTCCTGCTCATCCAGATGAATAACCCAAATATTTTTTATGCTTATTCTGAAGATTTTATGGATTATGGTTTTATCAAAGCCATCCTGCGAAGCGAATATTTTCCACCTGCAGACCCCTGGTATGCAGGTTCTACCATGACCTATTATTATGGAGGCCACCTGATAATGGCCATCTTGATACTGGTTTCTGGCGTCCCTCCTTACCTTGCCTATACCATCGGCGGGGCAATGTTTTTTGCATTGACCGTGCTTGCCTCTTATGGCCTGGGATGTAATTTGACGAATAGGAGTCTTTACGGGCTGCTGACCGCCATGTTTGTGGCGTTTATAGGTTTTTTCTCAGGATTCCTGCAATTGCTAATCTTTGTATTTCCAGATCTCAGTACTATAGTGGGCTACAGGATCGTTGATGTGCAAAATATCTTCGATTGGTTCGTGCATTATCCTTTTTATGAAATAAACAGGATCATTCCCTATTCATTGATCTTCTATCCTGCGTTCGTGTTTCTCCAGGGTGATCTTCACGGTCACATGATTTCCATTCCGTTCCAGGTGGCTTTTCTCTCGTACATCTACGGTAGTGTTTTCAAAAGAACAGATCACGATCCTGATGATAAGGTAATCAAATTTCTGGGGTTATTGATATCAGGGATTTTTCTGGGGTTCTTTCTCCTGATCAATACCTGGAACTATCCCACTTTTGTGATCTTTACAGGAGTGGCCATCGTGCTGGTCGCGTTCCAGAAAGGAGGAATTGATAAGAATAATATTATTTCAGCTCCCATCTCGAGAGGTTTCTATCATTGGATAACAATTGTTCTCTTCAGTGTTGTACTGTATTCCCCATACCTCCTGTTCAGCTCAAGCAGGGGCTTTCATGGTATCGGTATACTGGGCGGTAAGACCCAGTTTGCGGACTTCTTAGAGATATTTGCCTTGTTTATATTTGTTCTGAGCATTCTTATGTGGTGGCTGTCCCGAAATGATATGAAATTCATGATTCGAACGGTCCTAATTTCCTTTATCCTGGCAGTGATATCAGGTTTTCATATTTTTGTCCTCCTGTTCCCCATTATTCTGATATCTGCTAATTATTTGTGGAAAAATAGGGGGG
Organism: Candidatus Nanoarchaeia archaeon; assembly: GCA_035530415.1. GTDB lineage: Archaea > Halobacteriota > Methanosarcinia > Methanosarcinales > Methanocomedenaceae > Kmv04. The sequence goes on from DATKUV010000063.1 coordinate 6,583, forward strand.
AAATACCAGACCAGTTGACGTTTATTTTATTGTTGACAGTGACAGGGGCGTTTCTCGCGCTCTTTTGTGATCTGTTTTACATAAATGATTCGTATGGTCACCCGTATCACCGCATGAATACGCTAATGAAAATTACCCTTGAGATATGGATTTTTCTGGGTATTGCTGCGGCAAATTCGTTATATTTCTTATTTGGGAGGTCATCAGGGAACAAGTTCACTTTTGGTAAAAGCATAGGGGTCCTGGCTGTCATCGTTCTCATTGTGGCAACTATCATCAGTCCCCTGGCCATGTCCCTGACGCTGGGGAGTGGAAATGAGACATTGTACGGTATACCTCCCGGGTCTGCTACCCTGAACGGTCTGGACTATCTTTTCCATGAAAACCTTGGAGATTACATGGCCATCCTGTGGATCGAACAGAATGTTGCAGGGAATCATGTAATGGTCGAAGCTCCCGGAATGGCCTATACATACTCATCCCGGATTTCATCGCTGACCGGTTTGTCTACAATAATTGGCTGGACAAGTCATGAACGCATGTGGAGAGGGAAATTTGTTGAAGAAGATAAAAGAATTAATGATACGGATCTGATCTATAATTCTGAGGATAATGAAAGAACATTGGCATTGTTGGATACATATGCCGTGGAATATATCTACATCGGTGAAATTGAACAACAAAAGTATTCTCCCGATGGATTGCAGAAGTTCAGCAGATACCCACAATTCTATGAACTGATATACGAATCTGAAGGCGTATCAATCTATAAGGTAAAATAACTGCAGGTCTATTAGAGAAAAATTATAGATAAATTATGGTTCTCTTTAACATTGTGTGGTTATCATCACTGTTTAGGATATATCGTCAAACATGGCATTGCCCGAATAAATGAACAGGATCGACAGGATATAAGTGGCTTGCTCCATCCTATAAATCCTGTTTATCCCTTCTAATGTTCATCCATTTAGGTTTCTTCTTCGCCGACAACCTCAGTGGATGTGGTAATGTATTTTCCATCGGGTACCCAGTAGATCGGTTTTTCGTTTCTTAGCATATCTGCAATATATACAGCATTCTCTGCTGGCGGGTACCAGTTGACATTGTGCCACTTTCCACCAATCTTATA
>DATKUV010000064.1:0-5242 GCA_035530415.1 Candidatus Nanoarchaeia archaeon
TCCTTCTACTCTTGCGATACCATCGCCTTCTCTTGCTACATCTTCGATGGATACATCATAGGTCTCTCCGACATCTACCGGAGCACTTGCTTCCTGATTTCTAAACAATATTACACTTCCTTACGTTACGATCATCAACGACCTGTTAAACTAAATCACAGAAATGCTATGCACTTACTGTTGAAAATACCTCACACAGAACAGTTTCAAATCTTAATCCCTTCCTATGTCCTTTGAATATATAAAATTTTGCTGTAATAAAGAGGAAAGATGTGTGATATGAAAATGATTATCTCCCTACTTTTTAATATCATTCTAACATATACGACTTAGTAATGCCGCCATTCAAGGTAATATCAGACTTCCAACCCGCAGGGGACCAGGGACCGGCTATCGAAGCCTTAACCCAGGGCATACAGGCAAACGAGCATGAACAGACCCTGCTGGGTGTTACCGGATCGGGTAAAACCTTCACCATTGCCAAAGTAATAGAGCAAATCCAACGCCCCACACTCATCATAGCCCATAACAAAACCCTGGCAGCCCAGTTATACAGCGAGTTCAAAGAATTTTTTCCCAATAATGCGGTGGAATATTTTGTCTCGTATTATGATTACTACCAGCCTGAGGCATATATTCCTACAACAGATACCTACATAGAAAAGGATTCCCACATCAACGATGAGATTGACAGGCTAAGACTGTCAACCACCCGTTCTCTTATGGAACGAAGGGATGTGATAGTCGTAGCCAGTGTTTCCTGCATCTACGGCCTGGGCAGTCCTGAAGAATGGCGAAAAATGACCCTGGTGATAGAGCAGGGACAACAGATCGAACGAAAAGAGATACAGGCCAGGCTGGTTGATATACAGTACGAGCGAAATGACGTGGATTTCACTCAGGGTGCGTTTAGGGTAAGGGGAGATACTGTGGAAGTCTTTCCTGCGATGTCCAATCTCGGGGTACGGATAGAGCTTTTCGGAGATGAAGTGGAACGCATCAGCGAATTCGATCCCCTTACCGGACATACCTTGCAAGATCTTGAAAAAGTAGCTGTATATCCGGCCAGGCACTATGTCATGCCGATTGAAACTGTTGAAAAGGCCATATCGTCCATAGAAAATGAAATGGAGATTGAGTTGAAGAACTTTCGGTCCCAGGGAAAACTGCTGGAGGCTCAGCGCCTTGAGCAGCGGACAAAGTTTGATATCGAGATGATGCGGGAGATTGGCTACTGCAAAGGTATCGAGAACTACAGCCGTCATATGGAAAAAAGGGCTGCAGGTGAGCCGCCTAATACATTGCTGGACTTCTTTGGGGAAGATTATATTGTGGTCACAGATGAAAGCCACGTAACGCTTCCCCAGATAAAGGGAATGCATAACGGAGACCGTGCACGAAAGGAGGCACTTGTATCCAATGGGTTCAGACTGCCCAGTGCCTACGACAACAGACCCTTGCGTATTGATGAGTTCTTCAAACGGATCAATCAGATCATTTATGTTTCAGCCACGCCTGGGGATTTTGAACTTGAACACAGCAATAGGATAGTTGAGCAGATAATACGCCCCACCGGTCTGGTGGACCCTGAAGTGGTGATCCGCCCGGTTGAAGGGCAGGTGGATGATCTGGTTGCTGAGATCAGGCGTGTGGTGGATAAGGGCGGCCGCATTTTGGTAACCACTCTAACCAAACGAATGGCAGAGGATCTGAGCGAATATCTACTTGAGCTAGACATCAGGGGCAGATACATGCATTCTGATATCGATACTCTGGAACGGGTGGAGATCATACGCTCATTGCGTCTTGGTGAATTTGATGTCCTGGTTGGTATCAACCTGTTAAGGGAGGGGCTGGACCTGCCAGAGGTGGTTCTGGTAGCTATTCTGGATGCTGATAAGGAGGGATTCTTACGATCTGAACGCTCATTGATACAGACCATAGGACGTGCCAGCCGTAACATTGAGGGCAGGGTGATATTATATGCTGACAAGATCACAGGCTCGATCAGCAGAGCAGTTGACGAGACAAACAGACGCCGTCGTATTCAGACGGAATATAATCGCCAGCATCACATTACACCCAGGACCATTACTAAAGCTATAAGGGGAGACCTGATCCCCAAAACGGAAGATAGTATAGAGATATTTGACGAAATACCTCTGGAAGAGATCCTGAATATCATTATCGATCTTGAAGCAAAGATGCATATGGCAGCAAAACAGCTTGAATTTGAAAAAGCTGCTGAATTAAGGGATAAGATAAAAGGAATTAAAGCAAAATTAGAAGAAATGGAGATTTTATCCTCTACCAACCTTCCATGAACACCCCGGTTCCCGTAACCTGGACAACCATTATGGGACATTTACATGCATTGAGACAATGGCAATATTTATCAAGATGCTTCTCATCAGGGAAATAATGACTTGCAGTTGCCGTACATCGCGTTCCTACTAGAAATATGCATATATAGCCCATAATTATTAACCATTATGTAATATATTGTTATTTAGCAATATAATTTTCTGTTAAAAGGATTTATCTTATGTAAGGTAAATTTGAGCTTCAAATGGCTAAAGATGAGATCATCATAAAAGGTGCAAGGGTTCACAACCTGAAAAATATTGACGTGACCCTGCCCAGAGATAAATTCATTGTAATTACCGGATTGAGCGGCAGCGGCAAGTCATCACTGGCCTTTGACACCATATATGCCGAGGGCCAGCGCCGGTATGTGGAGTCTTTGTCTGCCTATGCCCGCCAATTCCTGGGGCAGATGGATAAACCTGATGTGGATTATATCGAAGGATTATCTCCTGCCATTTCCATTGAACAGAAGACCACCAGTAAGAATCCGCGATCAACTGTGGGTACAGTTACCGAGATACATGACTACCTCAGGCTGCTCTATGCCAGGATCGGTGTTCCGCACTGCCCGCAATGCCAGCGGGATATCGCACCCCAGACCCTCGACCAGATCGTCGATAATGTACTGGAACTATCAATTGGGACCAAAATCCATGTGCTTGCTCCAATTGTACAGGACCGGAAAGGTGAATATCGCCAGTTATTCGAAGACCTGAAGAGGGAAGGATACAGTCGGTCCAGGGTGGATGGAGAGATTTTCGACCTTGAAGATGACATCGAATTGGGAAGGTATCAGAAACATAATATTGAAGTTGTGATCGACCGGCTGGTAATAAAGACCAGCATACGTGAGAGGTTAGCCGACTCAGTTGAGACCGCACTGCATGTCGGCGGTGGGGTGGTGATGATACAGGTGGTTGATGAGAACAGAGACATGCTGTTTAGCGAACATCTCTCCTGTGCTCACTGCAACATGAGTTTTGAAGCATTGGAACCTGCCATGTTCTCGTTCAACAATCCCAGGGGCGCATGTCCTCGCTGCCAGGGTCTGGGCAGCACCATGGAATTTGATCCTCAACTGGTCATACCTGACCCCTCGCTGTCCATTATGGAGGGGGCTGTTGATCCCTGGGGCAAATCTCCCCACGGCTATCACATGCAGACCCTGAAGGCTGTGGCAGATACATACAAATTCTCAGTTAATACTCCCTTTGAACAATTGAGCTCCAAGCACAGGGATGTTATATTGAATGGATCTGATGAGCGTATCAAGTTCAGGTATGTACCCAAAGACAGGCCCGGGGTATGGGAACATCACAACAGGTACGAGGGGGTGATCCCGAACCTTCAGCGAAGGTACAGGGAATCTGCCAGCGAAGAGATGCGTGATAAGATCCAACAGTATATGAGCACTGCACCCTGCCAGGAATGCCACGGAAAGCGATTGAAACCCTACAGCCTTGCAGTGACGGTGCATGATACCGGAATAGATGTCATCTCAGCCATGTCTGTAAAAGATGCAAATGATTTCTTTAACAATCTGGAGCTTTCCGAACGGGATCATCTGATCGGCAGGCGCATATTAAAAGAGATCAATGCCAGACTGGGATTTTTGATGGATGTGGGACTTGATTACCTGTCCCTTGACAGGGCTGCAGGAACCCTGTCCGGTGGGGAGGCGCAGCGTATACGACTGGCCACCCAGATCGGCTCCAGCCTTGTGGGAGTATTGTATATACTGGACGAGCCCAGTATAGGGCTTCATCACAGGGACAATGACCGGCTGATCAGAATGCTGAAAACGTTGAGGGATCTGGGAAATACCATAATTGTGGTCGAGCACGACCAGGATACCATGCTGGCGGCAGATTATATTGTTGATATGGGGCCGGGTGCAGGCGTCCATGGTGGTGAGATCGTGGTTGCAGGCACCCCATCAAAAGTAATACTACATAAAAAGTCATTGACAGGCCAGTATCTTGCAGGGAAGATGAAGATAGACGTGCCTTCCAGGCGCAGGAAAAACGAGGGATGGCTTACAGTAAAAGGGGCTGCCGAGCATAACCTGAAACAGATCGATGTGGATTTTCCTTTGGGTGTGTTCACCTGCGTGACAGGTGTTTCGGGGTCTGGAAAGAGTACGCTGGTCAATGAGATACTGAACAAAGCCCTTGCACAGAAGCTGCACCGTGCCCGGTCAAGACCTGGAAAACATGCAGGTATTGAAGGTATCAGCCAGGTAGATAAAGTAATAACCATTGACCAAAGTCCTATCGGGAGGACACCAAGGTCCAATCCTGCCACCTATACGAACTTATTCACTCCCATCAGGGAACTGTATTCCATCACACCTGAATCAAAAATCCGGGGATATAAACCTGGGAGGTTCAGTTTCAATGTACGTGGCGGACGGTGTGAAGCCTGCCAGGGAGATGGCATCATTACCATAGAGATGCATTTTTTGCCTGATATATATGTCCAGTGCGACGTGTGTCACGGCAGCCGCTTCAACAACGAGACCCTGGAGATCATGTACAAAGGCAAGAATATCGCTGATGTACTTGACATGACCGTGGAGGAAGCTCTTGAATTCTTCCAGCACATCCCCAAAATAAAGAACAAACTGCAGACACTTTCTGACGTGGGGCTGGGGTACATAAAACTGGGGCAGTCCTCGACCACGTTGAGCGGCGGAGAAGCACAGAGGATAAAACTCTCTACAGAATTAAGCCGCAGAAGCACGGGGAAGACCCTGTACATCCTGGATGAACCCACCACAGGCCTTCATTTTGATGATGTAAAGAAACTACTTTCAGTTTTGAACAGGCTTACAGATGCAGGAAATACCGTGGTTGTGATAGAACACAACCTGGAT
>DATKUV010000065.1:0-6614 GCA_035530415.1 Candidatus Nanoarchaeia archaeon
TCATCAATAGCATCAAACCTGCAATATTCGGTGCATTTTCCACATTCGATGCATTTTTCGTTATCTTTTGAGGCGATTTTTAACCCGGAAAATTCAACTGTTTCTTTAATATCAGGTTTTAGAATTAAATGCAGGTCTGGAGCATCCACATCACAATCAGCCAGCACGGCATTTTCAGCCAGGGATGCAAAAGCTGCAGTAATGGTAGTTTTTCCAGTCCCACCCTTACCACTTATGATGGTGAGTTGTTTCATATAACACACCCCCTCCGGATGATTTCAAAGAGACGGACAAACTCCTCCTTCCATTCGGGCATTTCCAAAATAAAGGGTTGACCGTTTGAATAAAGCCGTGCAATATCCTCATTTTGTGGGATCTTCAAAAGGACAGGAATATTTCTTTCCATGCAGAATTTTTCAACCCTGTCATCGCCAATACCGTCCCGATTTATTACTACTCCAAAGGGAATAGCTAAGTGTTTCACTACTTCAACTGCAAGTTTCAAATCATACAGGCCAAAAGGTGTGGGTTCTGTAACCAGCAGGCAAAAATCAGTGCCTCTAATGGTTTCAATAGTCGGGCAGGAGGTGCCCGGGGGTGAATCGAGGATTACATTTTTTTCTTTGTCGATTTTCTTCTTGAGAGTTTTAATTACCGGGGTCGCCATAGGTTCCCCGATATTTAATATTCCATGATAAAATTCAACTCCATCTGAAGTCCCCCCCTCAATTATGCCAATAATACGCTTCTCCTCAGTAATGGCTCCTTTTGGACACACTAATATACATCCTCCGCAACCATGGCATAACTGTGGGAAGATGAGGATATCAGAAGGCAATACTGCAATAGCATTGTACTGACAGAATTTTGAACATTTTTGGCAAAAGTCACACTTTTCTTTATCGACGACAGGGACTGATAGATATACATCTTCAACTTTTTCCAGATCCGTGTTCAGGAACAGATGGGAATCAGGTTCTTCAACATCACAATCCAGCAACTGTGCCTTGGCAATGCTAAGCGCCATATTCGTTGCTATCGTAGTCTTACCGGTTCCGCCTTTTCCGCTTGCAACAGATATTATAATTCTAATCACCTCAAATCTTTTTGCCTGGTTTTTTTAATAAAATTTGCTGGCAAAAGATAGGATACATTTTGATATTCTACACGTAACAGACTTCCATCAGATAGCATAGAATCAATACTCTCCATTCCGGAAAATCTCTCCTCAATATCTCTTGCCTGTTCTTCCCTTAATGGATGTCGGGAGCATATCTCTAAAATTGTGGTTCTGAGATCAGGGAAATTATCAAGACCAAATTCGCCTGACTCGTAATCAGTAAGGTCCAGTGCATTACCAAAAATCTCATGTGCCCTGATTATTCTCCCGGGTTCGGGCGGCCTGACACCAGGTTTTGCAGGCGGCCGGATGGGAACTGAAATGTAGATACGGTCAGGTTTTACCTGTTCAATGGCATTTTTTATTTCCATTAAAGATTTATCGGAATCATTCACATCCTTAACCAGCATGACCTCAAGCCAGATTTTACCTGAATACTCCTTCCTGAAATCAACCTGGCCCTGAAGCATTTCTTCAAATTCAATACTGCTATGAGGTCTGTTCAGTGTTCTATAAACGTCCTCACTTCCGGCATCAAGTGTGGGAAGTACCACATCGCTGTTTTTCAAGTCCTGCCTTACCTCCTTCATGAATAAGAGAGAACCGTTTGTGATTACAGCCACAGGTATCTGCCATTGTTCTTTGCACTTGCCAATTAACCAACCAAGGTCTTTGCACAATGTTGGTTCACCATCTCCAACAAATGTAATATAGTCGATATTTTTGGAATTCACAACTTTTTCGATATCGTACAGTACCATTTCTTTTGGATAGAAGCTTTCACGCCTCACCTGCACCATGTCGGTTTGGCCCAATTGACAGTAGATGCAGTTGTACGAACAGGTTTTTGGTGGTATGGGACTCACTCCTAATGAGAACCCCAATCTTCTGGAAGGAACAGGACCATAAGCAAACATGTTATCCAGAACCTCTTTTTAAAATAAAATCTCCTTGTTGTACTCCCAGTTCTTTTGCAATAAACGGGCATTTTGCTATGAGCAGATGGAATATTTTTTCATTATCAGGAAGAGTCTCATAATTCCTCTGTCCTTTACTAATTATCATATTATTTTCTGCAATAATATCAGTAAATGTTTTGCCTGAATGATCTAGTCCATTTCCATCTACTCCAATATTTAATATTTCAACACCCGGCAAACTATCAATTCCTACATATTCAGCATCCTGCAAAGTGGTATCATTGATAAAAGGTGTCACTTTTACAGCACAAAAAATGTTATTGAATTTATATTTACTAATAATCGTTTCAAGTAGTATCTTGTCAAAAACAATTTCACCGGCATTGTCTGTCAAATATACAAGATTTTCAGCCTTTTCCAGAATATTTACGAATTCTGAAAAATGGTCGATCCTGAATTTATTTCCCAACTCAAGTGAAATGGTTTTATTGATGTCAAAATTTCCGGTTCCATAATCTATCACATTTCCAGCTATGGCCAGTCTCGCGGCTGTTAAAAGGGGTGTGGCGGATTGGTCTACAATTCTTTTCAACTCAGGATACATTCTCAATGCAATATCGTTGCATTCCTTTTTAATTATTTTATAGGGGTCGTCTTCTTTGCTTTCCTTCCTGATAATATTATAAACGACATCTGCAATATCAGGTGGACTGCTGTTCCAGTTTATCTCCAGAAGCTTAGCCATTACCACTTTCAGGATTTTCTCTTGTTTTTTCACGTCAATAGTGGCTAATCTTACAGCTTCAAGTGCCTGTCTTTGGATACAAAATATGCAGTCCAGTTGAACGTTCATAGCTTCAAATTCTTTGAAATACATATGTTTTACTTGACAGGAAGTATTAATGTAGCTCCAATTACTTCTTCTTTTGAAATTTTACCAGGCAATGCTGCATGAAACATCCCGAAATCAACTATTCTTTCCTTATCAATGATTCCAGGCAAAACATTGTAGCTTCCAATAGCTGATAAGTGGCCAATAGGATGAATCCCGAACATACTTGGAATAATCAAAGTATTGGGCGGAATTTTTAATTTTTTAACTGAAATTGGTTTCGTTTCATTAATGTTAAATTCCATATCTTCATCTGCGACTATCAGGACGAAATTCAATTTATCCCCTATTTGGTATTCAAAAAAAGTTTTTTCAATTTCTTGTGTTTCATAGAATACCCCTTCATCTAACAATTTTCCTGCTCTTTCAAGTACAAGTTTAGCCATTAATTTATTCCTCCTATTTTTTCTAAATCTCAATAATACAACCTGCTTTACATTCCATATACTGGTCTGGAAAAATCGTTTTAATCTCAGCTTTGTATCGAGTGCAATGACAGGGCATAATCATAGAAATATCATTCAGACATTCAAATTTATTGAATTTATGAAAGCCGCCGATCACTCCATACGGCTCCCCGAAATCTTTAGCCGCATCAATGAAAATCTCCAAACCCGGATGTGCACAGCCTGTAATAACCACAATACCCTGGTTTATTTTCAACAATAAGGCCTGTTCTTTTATTTTGCCTCCCATTTCACCAGTAGTAAATACATCAGGAGCGATTTCTTTAGGTCCAGTTGCTTCCACTTTACCTGCTCTTTGTTCTATCTCGTGCTTCAATTCCCTGGAAAACGAATTGGGAACATACACAGTAACATCCGGGTGCAGTATATGGGTTAAACCCCCCATGTGATCCCAGTGGTCATGCGAAATGACAATGGTATCAATATCCTCTTTTGTAATCCCCAATTTCTCCATATTATGAAGTAGAACATTCCCATCCCAACCGGTATCGAACATGATCTTTCGTTTTCCTGTTTCGACCAAACAGGAAAATCCCCATCCTTTGACGAAACCATTTTCAGATTCATTGTCATATAATAGATTTAATCTCATCTTCAAAAAAATGATTGGGGATTTATTCCCCAATCTCTTGAATCCTTTTTCTTATTTCCTTCAATTCATTTTCCAGGTATTCTGCATGGTCTTTCAATTCAGCAAGGTCCTGCTCTCGTGTAATTGCATTAACCCTTGATGGGGGACTGTAAGCATCGCGCTGCCTACCTGTTAAACCGGTCGCGTAAAACCAATTACGATGACCTCTGCCCCCACCGCGACCTAAACCCCTACCCATAATGGGATTCATATATCCTGGTTCTGGATATCGTGCACAATAACCTGCCGCTCTACCTGTCTTTGAACCGTAACCTAATGGTCCGGTTCTGTCTCCTCCTGGCATTTATTTCACCTCCTATTTATCTATATACTTTATTCGCTTTTTACCAGTCTTTTGAATTCTTCAAATCCAACATTTCCAATAAATTCTTTCAATCTCTTACCAGGCTCTCCCTTCTCTTTATATACAGTAACTATGCGATCTATCTGGTCAATAACTTCCTCTCTTGATATGAGTTCATGCAGTATTTGACCTTCATGTGGTGGCCAGCTACCTCTTCCACCAACAAACATCATAAAACCATCTTCTGCTGAGAATCTGGCATCTGCCGGACAGTTTACGATGCATCTTCCACACATGTTACATTCATCATAATCTATAGTCACTTTTCCATCATCCATTGAATTAGCACCGGTTTTGCAGACATCAACGCATATTCCACAGCCTGTGCAATCATCAATATTTAAATCAGGCTTTACTCTTCCCATCAAACCAATTTCATTAAATTGAGGTCTGGTACATGGATATGGACATCCGGCAACCGCCATTTTCATAGGTCCGGGTACCTTCTGTTCACTGAATCGTTCGCCGATTTCCTGAGCAAGAGATGTAGTTTCCTGGGCAGCCTTGAAGCAATATGTATTTCCAAGACATGCCGTCACATTTCGGACCATTGGGCCTGCTGATCCTGGCTTTAACCCCACATTATCAAGCTCAGCCAGGGCTTTGTCCAGCGACTCTTCTGGTATACCTAATATTCCTACTTCCTGCCTCATGGTGAGATGAAGGCCAGTCCCATATTTTTCAGCGACCTCACCCACTCTTTTCATCTGCTCAGGTGTTAACATACCTGCATTAACTAACACTTTTATCTCAAATTTTCCATCTTTCCGTTTGAAAACAGCCGGAATTCCATTATATATTTCATTCATTTTTTTTCCTCAAAATGGTTTCATTTTTTACTAAACATTAATCATGCCTGTGTTCTTTACAGGCATTCTCATCAGTGGCTTCAATTAATAGTCCATTTTGCCATGCAGTTATAGCATCCTGGCCTGTTCCCGAGGCACCAATAAATACCTCAATTCCAAATTGTTCGAACATGTTTACTGCTTTTGGTCCAAGTCCCGAACAGAGCATGATATGGGTACCTGCTTTTGCTATGAATTCAGGAGGAAGTCCAGTACCCCCCATATGTTCGCCAGAATTCTGAATTATTTCAATAGTATTTGTTTTATCGTCGACTACTGTATAGGTTGGTGCTCTGCCAAAATGCTGAGCCACCATATCATTCAAACCGCCATTTTCCATTGTTGGGATGCATACTTTCATTATTTATCCTCCTCAAAACTAAATTACATTCCTACCATATTTGTTCCGCATTTTGGACATGACTGATTGGAACACGGCTGTCCTGGCTGATGGGGAATAGTGTGTCTGCAACTCGGACATTTGCACTCTTTTGGTGGACCTATGCCCTGTCTTTGTCTACCTTTGCCCATTCCTCCGCCTCTTCCCTGACCTGCTGGCATTTATTTACCTCCTATTTTTTTCATATCCTCAAGTTTTATTTTCAATTGAGCCAATTGTAGCTTGGTCTTTTCCAGTTCTTCATCAGGTATTTATTTTTTTTTTAATATGACCAATTCTTGCTCGGTCTTTTTCAGTTCTTCTTCCAGCATCGAGATTTTCTTATCTTTTGTTATTGATGACTGGCTAAGTACATCCTTTGTGTTTACACCGGCCACATCTTCCATCGCTCTGCGTCGACCGCCCCCTTTCCGGGCACCCATGCCGGACATTCCAGCATGAGCACCGACTGTTGCACCCATCAATGGTTGCAAACTACCACTGTTGTACTGTTCTAAAGCGTGTCTGACAGTACCACTGGCACCGGTCATTGTTTCAATCCCGGCAGCTGAAAGTATTTCATAAGCATTGGGCCCCAAATTTCCGGTTATTAGTGCACTAATTCCAGTATTGACGATGGTTTGTGCAGCCTGTATCCCGGCTCCACCAGAAGCCATAGCACTTTCATTTGACATAACTTCAAAATCCATTGTATCTTGATCTATGATCAGGAAATTCTGGCATCTTCCAAATCGGGGGTCCATCTGGCAATCTAAATTATCTCCTGATGCCGTTATAGCTATTTTCATGATTCCTCCTATTTTTTATCTGATTATTCACAATCAATATACATACTTTAATTTCCATTCGCAAAATCCTCAATTTTTGCAACAATCTCCTTGAATGACTCTGTTGATTCTGATTTGGAATCAGATGCAACAAATGGGTTGCCATCATCACAGCACTCTACGATTTCATGGTCCAAAGGAATTT
>DATKUV010000066.1:0-10459 GCA_035530415.1 Candidatus Nanoarchaeia archaeon
TTTTCACTATTTTAGTTGGTGAGGTTAAATTTGTCTTTGCGTTCTTCGCGCCCTTTGCGGTGAAATAGCATAAGCATCACTAAATACGACTACGTTTATTAGTTACCACCGCAAAATTCGCAAAGGGCGTAAAGAATATAATCATTTGGTTATGATACACACTCAATGTTAAAGAGAACCACTTAAGTATATAAATTGTTTTTGGTTACGGGGTCAAATAGATATCCGTAAAGGAGGTTACGGATACCATCTGACATCTTTTAGACCTATATAGCGACAAATATTATTCATCGCTAATTATATATTTAAAATTTATAGGTTATATCATTTTTGCATCTGTGTAAATAAGTTAATAAATTCATAATATTAAACCAACATTAATCATTATAATTGACTTATTATAAATATAGTCGTATCCACCATAACTTGTTCTACTGGTATCTATTTTAAGATCTTGAATTATTAATCATCATAGATTATTTAAAAGTTTATAAACATATATTTCCTGTTGATATTGATCAATTTTTATTAAAAATCTACTGCCCGGGCAAACACATACAAAAATTTAAAATGTCAGCCTAATAATCAGTTAAACCGTCCAGAAGCTGTGGATTTGAAAACACTGTTAAGCTTTCCAATGTAGCGAAACCCACCAGGCAAATACCTGTTTTCCGGGCAGTCTCGATACCGCTATTCAATGGTGCGGTTTTAGTCACGACCATAGGGATCCCTGCCCTTGCCACCTTTAGCACCATCCCTGCCGGCTGGCGTCCTGTAGATAGAAGGAAATGCTGTCCAGGATCAAATCCGTCGATCAAAGCCTGTCCAATGGCTTTATCAACAGCATTATGGCGGCCCACATCAAGGGCGTTTGCAACACAATTTCCCATTTGATCAATAATGCATGCAGCGTGGGTGCCTCTGGTCAAATGATAGATATCTGATTCCATATAATGCAATGATTTCTTGATTATGGCAGGATTAAAACGTGTATTTGACTGTACGTTAACGTCCTCATTGTGTTCCCAGTTTACACCTACACAACCTGAGGAACGTAATTCAAACCACAATTCGAAATGTTCATTTTGAGTGATCTGGGTAAAAATCCTATTATTTTCAATCCTGACATCTTCAATTTCAGATCGTGTCCGAACGATTCCTTCACAAACCAGATATCCTACTGCAAGTTGTTTAAGCTGCTCTGGTGTTGCTAAAATGGATGCAACATGTTTATTGTTGACATAGAGTTCAATAGTTTCCTCTACGGCTGCTGTAAATGTTGATTCCAGTGGACCGGAATCACTTATCTTAATTGTCTCATATTCTTTTTTATACATAATAACTGATGATTAATCCGGATTTACTGGCATATTTATTTACTTATACCATAAAGAGATTGTTTGTGATCACAGCAATTGTACAGATGGATGTACTTCACTGCCAGGGGCAGGTAAACCTTGAACGGGCCTTAGATTATATCAATAAGACCAAAGCAGATATAATCGTGTTACCTGAAGTTTTTACTACAGGATTTTGTTATGATAGAATAGGCGAGTTGGCTGAGTCAGATCCTTATCCCACGATCGAGAGATTACGACAGGTCTCGAAAGAGAACGAAATCATCATAATTGGCTCCATAATTGTTTCCGGTTCCAAGTTCTACAATCTGGGTTTTGTGCTGGATAATGGAGACCTTGCTGGCACCTACTGCAAAATCCACCCCTTCGGGACCGAAAAAGAATATTTCCATAAGGGTGACAGCATTACACTTATCAGCACTTCCAAAGGTCAGATCGGGCTTATGATCTGCTACGATGTCAGATTCCCTGAAATGGCCAGAAAACTGGCTCTGGATGGTGCCGACATGCTTATCACCATAGCCCAGTTCCCATCCAGACGGCAGGATCACTGGGATATATTGATCCGTGCCCGGGCTATCGAGAACCAGATCCCGCATTTGGCCTGTAACAGGGTCGGGTCTGATCCTCACAACAATTTCACGGGGGGTTCTGCTGTGATCGATGCCTGGGGAAATGTGCTTGCCCATGCAGGTGACATAGAAGGAATTATTACTGCAAAGATCGATCTTGAAGAGACAAAGCGCGTCAGAAAAATGATACCTTGTTTTTTGGATAGACAGGAAGAGTTGTATTGATCTTAGACAACATAGCAAGATATTTGTATCAAAGACGGTTAATACATTATTGAGTGTTTTATTATGTTGCGGCAGCGTTTTGTGTTAGATACCAGCGCCCTTACTGATTCAGCAACCAGAGAAGCAGAAGGGTTTGAATCGTTATGTGTGGGAATAAACGGTATCCTGGATATCATCTCAGATGCCCGTCTATCGTATGATATCAGCTGCTACGTCCCCTACCCTTCGGTCTATAATGAACTGCGGGATTTTGCCAGAAATAATGGATGTGATGAAACAGTAATTGCCAAGATAGACACATGGCTGGTGAAAAAGACACCTGATAGATATGAAGTGAAAATTCCTTCCAAGATTTTCTATGATTATGTGGATTACATGCGCAGCCGGATCAATAAAGGTATGACCGTGGCAGAAGATGCCATATTGGAAGCTGCCACTGAATGCCTGTTCATCACATCCCAATCAAAGGATAAAAAGAAGATTGAGATAGAGATTGAACGGGATGTAATCGGAAGTATTGTAGGAAAGTTCAGGGATAAATACCGGACTGCCCTAAGATACGGAATTCTGGATAGCGCTCCTGATATTGATGTATTGTTGTTAGCCAAGGAACTTGACGCTGCCGTGGTAGCCTCTGATATGGGTATTCAACGCTGGGCTGAACAGCTTGGATTGCGTTTTGTTGAAGCAAGGTCATTTCCATCTATTATCAAAGAATACTTACATCATAAAAATAAATAAAAACTATGTATTTTCAAATTTCGTTACTTGCTTTTATTGTTGTGGCGTTTTTAACACTGCGTGATATCCGCATCTACAGGCGCACAAAGTTGGATTCCTTCAGGCGTGGGGCCTTAAAGGGGATGGCTGCCATGACAATTGTACTCATCGGATTGATGATCGTTGATTCCAATGCTAATTTTGGAATGTTGTTAGTGCTATTGGGCGTGTTTATTAATAAGAAGGGGCAGCGTGAAGTGGTGTTTGAGACAGCAGGAACACTTGATCGATTCTTAGGGAAGACTGATCTAAAAGGGATGTGCTTATTTACAAACTAATTTTATTTAACTTATCAAAGTTGGGATACACTATTCATTACCAGCAGTTCATTTATGCATGCCACTGCCCCAGGTGTACCTCCACGGGTCCCGATGCAGGTAATCGAAGGAACATCAAGTTCCCTTATCATATCCTTTGATTCGGCTGCATTCACAAAACCCACAGGAACAGCAATTATAAGAGCCGGTCTGATCCCAAATTCCACCATGCGACACACAGTAATTGCAGCCGATGGAGCATTACCGATAACAACCACCGAATCCTGAATAGCATTTCCGGCAGCCAGGAATCCTGCTGAGGTCCTGGTAATGCCCCTGTCCCTGGCAATATCCTCGGCACCTTCCATATCCAGGACACACTGGATATTACACCCATGCCCGGTCTTGATAATACCGGTCTTGACCATCCTGATATCTGTGAATATGAATGCTCTGTCTGATATGGCCTCCAGTCCTGCTTTAATGGGATCTCCCGTGAATACAAGCAGGTCCTTGAAATCCGGATCTCCTGTGGCGATCACGCACCTCTGGCGTATCATGTCTTCCGGACCATTATCACCAACGATCTCGCGAACAATGGCACGTCCCTCCTCAGCTATGGTCTTGGCTTCAGGTGTGGTAGCCCCGGGTTCTATGCATTTTCGGACCAGTTTAGGGTCGATCTTTTTTGTGGGATAGGCCGCTGCTTTTATCAGATCAGTAGTCATATTTTTTATGATACCCCCTTGGTGTGATGATCTTATTATTCCAGATCCTGGATTCACTGTTACCTATGATCACAGTGGTTCGCATATCCACTTCATCGTCATAGTCCAATGCATCTCCCAGCGTGGTAACGATCACGGTAGGCTCTTCCTCTCGCAGCGCATTCCTGACAATCCCCACAGGTACGTAATCAGCTCTGGCGCGCTGGATGATCTTAATAGCATGCTGGAAATTAGTATTTCGATTCCTGCTTTTTGGATTATAGAGACTTATGACCAGATCTGCTCCAGAGGCTGCTTCCAGGCGTTTCTCTATAACATCCCACGGAGTGAGCAGGTCGCTTAAACTGATAACTGCAAAATCGGTAACGATGGGTGCACCCAGGAGACTGGCAACCGCGCTTATTGCTGTTACACCCGGTACGATCTCGATATCAACCTTTTTGTCAGATTGTTGTGCCAGCTCCAGCATAAGTCCTGCCATTCCATATACATTGGAATCGCCGCCGCTGACCATTGCTACCTGGTTGTTTCTGGCCAGTTCAACTGCTTTGTTAGCCCTTTCCACTTCATGCCCCATGCCTGACCTGATCACCTGCTGGTCGGTAATAAGGGACTTTATCTGGTCAAGGTATGTTCCGTTACCAATGATGATATCTGCATCTTTTAATACCTGTGCAGCCTTCAGTGTCAAATGCTCAGGTGAGCCGGGGCCGATCCCTACTACAAAAAGTTTACCTGGCGATGGCGATGGTGACATTGTCATATACTCTTTTCCTCATTATCAATTTGTGTTCTCTGGATAGTGCTAGTGCTGCGGGTTCACATACTCCGGTCAGGCCGAGCCTTGTGGCTTTGGATTTGGATGGTGGATTAATAGTATTAATAACCTGTGTAGGGACAAATACCAGATGGCCTCCAAGCTGTTTCACTGCATCGATCAGACCTGGTTCATGATCTTTGATCTGTGCTGATGCAAATAATTCGACATCAGATAATGTCAGGCTGCACTCTGACAGGGCCTGGTCTATAGCATTCAATACATTCTCTTGCTGCACATTATACCTGGCTCCGATCCCCACAATTACTCCTTTCGAATGATCAAGATCTTTTTTCTGGAGTACAGAAACATCAGGATCAACTACAACCACCTTGGGTCCATGTATTTCTATAACAGGTAGGTCTGAATTGAGAGAACATGAATTCACTAGCTTTGTAGAGTCCTTGTTTACGATCTCACAATCCATTTCATTTGCTATACCTTCCACAGAATGGCGATCCAGAACTTCGGTCGCTGTTGTAATAACGGATTGCAAACCAGCTTTTGCAAGACTCTTTGCCAGGTCGTTGGCACCGTGATGTCCCCCGCTTAAAGCCACTGCAAATTGTAGACCTGCATCCACTACCACTACTGGTGGGTCAGTCCATTTATCCTGCAAGAGAGGTGACAGTTCCCTGACAACGATGCCGCATGCCATGACCGCTACAATGGCATCGAACTGTGAGAATGCTTGCTCAAAAGCCATTTTATTAAATGGGATCAAGCTGCCGCCAACACATTCCTGGACCTTGACAGCTGCATTAAGATTATGTTCCAGATAGATTATTGCGGTGCGTATAGATGAGACCTCCTGTATTGCACCGGATCCACTACCCCACCGATCAGGATCATAGCAGAGCGTGTAAGTCCAGCCACCCTAACCTTTGCAGCGATATCAGATACAGTTCCTTTTATTATTTGCTGGTCATCCCATGATGCATGGTATACCACAGCAGCGGGTGTATCAGGGGGATATTCCACTGCCTGCATGATCTCCTCAATCCTGTGGGTACCCAGGAATACTGCCATGGTGGTCCCATGCCTGGATAATCCTGCTAAATCGTCTGCTTCCAGTGTTTCGCCAGCAGGCCGGGTCACGATCAGTGTTTCACTTACCCCTTTTAATGTCAACTGGGTGCCGAGAGCAGCTGCGGTGGCAAACAATGATGAAACACCTGGAACGATCTCAACATCTACATTGTGTTTTGCTAGTTCATTGATCTGCTCTACAATGGCGCCATATAATGATGGGTCTCCGCTGTGCAATCTGACCACCTGCTCACCTTTCTTCACTTCTTCAACCATTAATCTGGTGATGTCTTCCAACCTCATCCCATAACTGTCCACTTTCATACCTGTAAGGTTGTTCAGCAGTACAGGATTTACCAATGAGCCTGCATATATCACAAGATCGGCCGAATCCAGCAATCTCTGGCCTTTTACTGTGATCAGTTCAGGGTCACCAGGCCCTGCTCCTACAAAATAGATTTTATTTAGTGTCAATGTGTTTCCTCGCATAGATAATACTGAAATAATCGCCTTTTTCAGGGAATTGTTCAATATTTGTTGTAATCTCTTCATCCTCTGAAAACAGTTTCTGGGCCAGGATAAATTCATCAAACCCTTCAGACTTAAGCCATTTTAGGAGCTGTTTTGGACGCCTGGCCTTCATTACTATCCTGTCATTAAAAGGTGAGCCGTCGCTAACCTGAAATGAGTTTTCTACCTGTATGTCGGTTCTTGATGCAAAAGCTGTTATTGAACTGATACCTGGTATGGTCTCAATGACAATATCTGGATGGTGCTGGCTAATGAGCCTGCGAAGATGTGTAAAAGTACTGAAAAAGTTTGGATCCCCGATTAGCCCGAAGACGGCAAGTCCATTTTTTGCATGCCTGGCTACCGTATCAGCATTTTCTTCCCAGTGGAATTGAAGGATTTTCTTATCCTTAGTCATTGGAAATTCCAGCATGTGGGGTTGGGCATAAGGTTCAACCAGTTTGGCTGCAAGCCGACCAGGTACGAACACTATGTCGCTTTGTTTCAATACCTCCACAGCTTTCAGTGTTAAAAGTTCAGGGTCACCCGGGCCCAGGCCAATCCCAATTAGCAATTATTATTCCTCCTTTTTGTGATCAGTGGTTCCTACAAGTATATAGACGGGATTCAATGGTTTAAAAATGATCTCACCTGCCAGTGGATAATTTTTTGATACCTGGACATGGATGGCTTCCTGAAAAATATCCAATTCCTGCATGGTTTCGATAATAGTTGAAACTGTCTGTATCCTGACAGCATTGACGACTATTCTGCCTTTAACTTTTTTTTTGAGTATATGAAGAACATCTTCAATATTTCGGGTACCGCCTACAAATGCACAATCCAACTGAGGTAATTTATCAAGAACAGATGGTGCTTCTCCCAGGAGTAATTTAATATTATCAATCTTTTCGTCTAGGATATTCTTCCGGGCTGCAATAATTGCTTCTTCTCTATCGTCGATGGCATATACTTGCCTGACCACCTTGGCTGCCATTATTGATATTCTGCCTGTCCCGCTTCCGACATCAGCAAACACATCATTTTTAGAAAGATCAAGTTTTGATAATGCAATGGCTGCAATTTCTGGTTTAGTTGGTCCCCCATGTACGATTTCCATCCAGATCCGCCTTTCTTAAATCAAGTTAGCTTCAGTTGAATCAAGTTAATTTGTGATAGTATATAAAATATGACTTTTCTTATTGCGAAGGTATTGTAAAACAGATGTTAATTTCAAACTATATAGTACCATATATTTTATTTAGGGAATATTTAGATAAGATGTTAATAATCAAAGTTCCTGAAATTAAAAACCAAAGAATTCATATTGAATCATCAATTGAATATCAATATGAATAAAGCGGTGTTACGATGGAAAATATTGATAAAAACGACATTGATAATATTATTAAAGAGATAATTAAGGATATTCGGGAGATGGGGCAGTGCATCAAAACATCTATAGACAGATCTGTCACATCCCTTACGGAACAAAATACCAGTATGGCAGACAGGGTCATAAAAAACAAGAAAATGATCGATAAACTGGGAGATGTTATTGAGGATAAATGCACCAAAACAATGACAATGAAAGTGTCACCCAGCCAACTTCGAATGTTAAAGGGTGGCTTAAAAATGATTATCGACCTTGGGAATATCCAGGACCTTGCCATTGAGATAGCTTTTATCACAAAAGCGACAGCTCAGGCCCCACATATCAAACCGCTGGTCGACATCCCCAGAATGTCGGATATTTTGCAGGAAATGTTAGATGGTAGTCTTGATGCTTTAGAGAAACAGGATGCTGATCTTGCCAGGAGTATTGCTTCAAGGGATGATGAAGTAGATGCTCTTTTTGATCAGATCAGGCGTGAATTAATCACATATATGATCGAGGAACCCCAGAAGATTGCCAATGCATCTCACCTTACATTTTCTGCACGATATCTGGAGAGGGTGGGGGACCATATAAACAACCTGTGTGAAAGTGTGGTCTATATTGTCACAGGTTTGAAAGAGGACCTGAACTAGGAGGCTCTAAAATGGATGTTTTTAGCCCACTCATTTTAGCAGTAATAGTTGCCGGTCTGTACATGGCATGGAACATTGGTGCCAATGACCTGGCAAATTCCATGGGAACATCAGTTGGCAGCGGCGCGTTATCTATTAAACAGGTTGTAATAATCGCAGGAACTCTTGAAGTTATAGGCGCTGTTTATTTTGGAGACCGGGTGACTTCCAAGATCGCAAAGGGAATCGTTCCCATTGATCAATTAATTACAATTGACCCGAATATTGTCATTATAGGTTCGCTGGCAGCCATTCTGGCAGCAGGATTCTGGATCACATTTGCTACCTTTTACCATATGCCTGTATCAACTACCCATTCCATAGTAGGTGCTGTGACAGGGTTTGGGCTGGCTGCAACCTTTTTTATTGATGAATTTACCATAGACCAGATAGAATGGCTGGTACTGGGAAAAATTGTAATATCCTGGATCACGTCACCTTTGATAGGTGCCACGTTGGCATTTATTATATTTACCCTGATCCGTTTTCTGCTGCTTGGCAGAGTGGCAGACCCATATAACCTGGAAAAGAAGTTTGCAATTCTCCAGATATTTTCTGCCTGTTTTGTGGCTTTTGCCCATGGCTCCAATGATGTTGCAAATGCGGTGGGACCCCTGTCTGCAGCTTTGTCTGCAGCAGAACTTACCCCTTATGGTGTTATCCCACAATGGGTCTTATTAATAGGTGGTGTCGGTATCGTGATAGGGTTGGCAACATGGGGCTGGAAAGTGATCGAGACTATCGGAAAGGGCATCACAGAATTGACCCCCACCAGGGGTTTCTCGGCCGAGTTTGCCACTGCACTGGTCGTAGTAGGCCATTCCTATAGTTCCCTGCCTATATCCACTACCCATACACTTGTGGGTGCTGTAGTTGGTGTTGGACTGGCTGGCGGTCTTGCAGCGGTTGATTTAAGTGTTATCAGAAAAATATTAGTATCATGGGTAATCACGGTTCCAGTGGCGGCCCTTACTTCCGGTTTAATATTTGCTGTACTTATGAAGGTGATCTAAATGCCATTTGAATACGTCCGTTCTGTCCTTGGGATCTTCGGTGAATCTCCATTTAAACCGGTCCATACCCATGCTGAAAAAAGCGGGGAAGCTGTACATAAACTCAATGAAGCAGTGGATGCTTATGTTAATGGGGATTATATCAAAGTTCGTACCCTTGATACAGAGATATCTGCTATCGAATATGAGGCAGATATCATCAAACAGACCATACGCAAGCTCATACCCAGTTCCATGATGCTGCCTGTGGATCCTAATGACCTGCTCTCGTTCTTGAAACCACAGGATTCGATTGCTGATCATGCCCATCATACTGCTCACTGGCTTACCTTACGGGAGACCGAACTTCCCCTGGATATCAAACAGGGTCTGTTGGAATTAATGGAAAGAACCATCAAGACCGTGGATGCCTATGAGAATACGGTGGATGATATCGCCAAACTTCTTGAAACATCGTTCAGCAAGAAGGAAATTAAGCGGATATTAAAGAAGGTTCCTGAAGTGGAGGAACTGGAACATGAGACTGATATCACCAAGAAACAGCTCCAGCAAAAGATCTTCGAACATGAGGATGAACTGGGTGGAGTTGGTGTGTTCTATTTAATAAGCCTGGTGCGGGATATTGGGAATATTGCTGATAGTGCCAGTAAGGCAGCAGACCGTTTAAGGACAATGATCCTGAGAAGATGATGATGGAATTTGAACCTTCTTATCTCAAATTAGTAGAAAGTGGAGAGATCGACGATCGTATCGACGTGCTCTATTCGAAACTTGAGCAGTGCAATATTTGTCCCAGGAATTGTGATGTAAACAGACTGGAAGGTAATACAGGATATTGCAAAGCCGATGCGAACCTGGTGGTATCATCAGCCCAGCCCCACTTCTGGGAGGAGGCAATATTAGTTGGTCTGGGCGGTTCAGGCACTGTCTTTTTATCCAATTGCAACCTGCGATGCGTGTACTGCCAGAATTTTGATATCAGCCACAGGGGCAGTGGAGAAAGTATGACCGAAGAGCAGCTGGCTGAGAGTATGCTCTGGCTTCAGCGAATTGGATGTCATAATATCAATCTGGTCACTCCGACCCATTATACTCCCCAA
>DATKUV010000067.1:0-4935 GCA_035530415.1 Candidatus Nanoarchaeia archaeon
CCATGTAGTCTGTTAATAGCGAGACCGTATGCCTGTCACGTCTCAATTTTTTTGACATTTCCCACCTCAAGAGAAGAATGGCAAATTATCCTTATAAAAATATCGTAAAAGCTCTGTGAAAGTATTATTACCCTCCCATCAGCCCCAACCCTTCCCTGGCCTTTACCATCCTGACAATGGCACAATTATATGGTGTCTCTATGCCCTGTTCAGCCCCCAGCTTTACCACTGCCCCATTGATATGATCTATCTCTGTCCTCTTGCCACGCATAATATCCTGCAGCATGGAAGATCTATGTTCCCTGGTAGGGGGCAGTTGCCTGGTCCATAGTATGTCCAGATACTCGCATGAAGTGAAACCCAGATCAATGCCTGTTACTAAGGCTACCTCGAATGCTTCAGAGATCATCTGCTCAGCCAGCCACCTGGTATGGGGATTATCAGCAATTTGACCGTATGTTACCTGGAAAATGGCTGACAGGGGATTTAATGCAATATTGTACAGCGCCTTATGCCAGATATCCCGCATGATATTATTAGAAGGCCTGGCCGGGATGCCGGCACTATCCAGCATGTAGGCTATGGCCTCTACCCTGGGGGTGAGCCCGTCCATCTCTCCCACCAGAGCCTCGGATGCGATCACAGTAACCTCCACACAGCCGGGTTCTAACAGGATGGCACCGAATATGGCCATTGCTCCTATCGCTTTTTTGCCCACAATCCCGGCCAGTGTTTCCATATTGCCCAGCCCGTTCTGCATTGATACTACAATGGTATCAGGCCCCACCATTGGAAGTGATTCTTTTGCTGCAGAGGCAGTATCAAATGACTTGACAGTTAAGAACACAATATCCTGATATTCCTGGAGAGGAGAAGTGCTGGTATCTATTTCTTTTACCAGATGATCCCCCCAGATACCTGTGATGTGCAGGCCATGGTTCCTGATATGATCCATGTGGGATGGGCGGCCTATCAGGGTCACCCTATGTCCATGTAGGGCAAGCATTCCCCCTATCACAGAACCTATGGCTCCGGCTCCCATTACTGCAATTCTGGCCTGGTTTTTGAACATTTCCATGGTAAGCAAAAGTTCCAGTATTGATTAAATAAATAGCGTTTTATGGGGGTAGCATCTACATTATCCCAGATGGAACCTCAAACAAAAACACATGCAACAACTGAGGAACTTACTGAATTTATTACCCATCCCCTGATAAAACCCGATACCGTAGAAAAACGGATGTACCAGCTCAACCTGACTGCAGCTGCTCTCAAGGGATCCACGCTCGCCGTATTACCTACCGGATTGGGGAAAACCATTATCGCACTGCTGGTCATTGCCCAGAGGCTGAATGGAAAGGAGGGAAAGGTGCTCATCCTGTCCCCTACCAAACCTCTGGTGGAACAGCATGCCTCATTCCTGAAAAAGGTCATGACCCTTCCCCAGGATGACATTATAGTATTCACTGGCAGCATACCTCCTTCCAAGAGGGCGGAATTGTGGGAAAAGTCCAGGATCATTGTTTCAACCCCCCAGGTGATCGAGAACGACCTGCTCTCACGCAGGATCGACCTGAAAGATGTAGTCCATATTACCTTTGACGAGGCCCACAGGGCAGTGGGTCGTTACGCCTATGTTCATATTGCAGAGAAATACCAGTTCCAGGCAAGAGAACCGCTGGTACTGGGAATTACAGCCAGTCCGGGATCAACTAATGAAAAGATCGATGAAGTGTGCCATAACCTTTCAATATCCAATATCCAGGTCAGGACCGATACTGATCCCGATGTGAGACCTTATATTCATTTTAGGGACCTTGAATGGCGTAAGATTACGGTTCCAGTTGAAATACAGGAGTTAAAAGTATCTATGGAACGGGTTTTTAACAACAGGCTCGAACAATTGATCAAACTTGGATTTGTGGATTCTCATCAGAAGTATCTGAATAAACTGGAACTTTTAGACCTTCAATCAAGATTACAGGGAAAACTGAGAAATGGACCGGATCAAAGAGTCTATACGGCTGTATCCCTGGTAGCTGAGGTCTTCAAGGTGGGCCATGCTATGGAGATCGCTGAGACCCAGGGACCTGACGCTCTGGCAAAATATTTTGAACGCCTGGAACATGAGGCAAACTCAAAATCCGGAAGCAAGGCATCCCGAAGACTGATGGATGATGTGAATATGCGCCAGGTCATGCATGCATTGAAGGACATGGATGTTGTGCATCCCAAGCTGGAAGCTGTTAAGGAGATCGTTTCTGACCAGCTTACGGAAAATCCCGATTCCAGGGTGATCGTATTCACCAATTACAGGGACACCTCAGAACTTGTGACAAACTGTCTGGAAGAAATTGAAAATGTACGGCCTGTAAGGTTTGTGGGCCAGGCCAGTAAATACAAGGATACAGGTCTTACCCAAAAGCAGCAGGTAGACATACTTGATAAGTTCAAATCAGGAATATATAACACCCTGGTGGCTACGTCTGTAGCTGAGGAAGGATTGGACATCCCCGCTACTGACCTGGTGGTGTTTTTTGAACCTGTACCTTCTGAGATAAGGAGCATTCAACGAAAAGGAAGGACAGGGCGCGCTCATGCTGGTAAAGTAATAGTGCTCATAGCTAAAGGCACCAAGGACGAGGCATATTACTGGAGCAGCCAGCGTAAGGAGAAAAACATGAACGATAGTATGCGCCAGTTCAGTAAACCTGGGTCAAGTGTGAAAAAACCAGATATTATAGATTCAACTGATACATATTATACAGATATACCAGATGCAATTATTACCCCTGATGTTATTGATGCTGAAAGTATTGCGGTAAAACAAAAACAAATATCAGAGTTCACAAAAGAATTTCCAGATAAGCTCTCAAAAGAAGTCCCAGAGTCCCCTGATAAAGTGTTGCAGATCTATGTAGACCACCGTGAGATAAGATCTGGTGTGGCCCGTGCATTAGAAGCAGCAGGGGTTCAGGTTATTATGAAAACTCTGGAAGTGGGAGATTACGTAGTAAGTGATAAGGTGGCTATCGAGCGAAAGACAGATATGGACTTTCTGGATTCTATTATTGATAAGAACAGAAATATCTTTTCCCAGATCTCTGACCTCGCTAAAGCCTATGACCGACCCGTCCTGTTAATAGAAGGCGAAAACCTGTACACAGGAAGGCAGATTCACCCCAATGCCATTAGGGGAGTACTGGTTTCAATAGCAACTGATTTCGGGGTTCCTATAATTAATACCAGGGATGAAGAAGATACAGCTGCTTTTCTTCATGTAATGGTTAAGCGTGAACAGGAAGAAAATAATCGCTCAATCAGTCTCCACGGCAGAAAGACAGCCCAGACCTTGAAGGAACAGCAGGAATATATTATTTCGTCAATATCAAATATCGGACCAGCTGCGGCACGAAAATTGCTGCGTCATTTTGGATCTGTTGAAACAATCATGAAAGCTGATATTGAACAATTGCTGGAAGTAGATTCAATAGGACCCAAGACTGCCCAGCGTATCAGAGAAGTTGTGGGCAGCCAGTATAAAGGATGATTT
Source organism: Candidatus Nanoarchaeia archaeon (assembly GCA_035530415.1). Classification (GTDB taxonomy): domain Archaea; phylum Halobacteriota; class Methanosarcinia; order Methanosarcinales; family Methanocomedenaceae; genus Kmv04. The sequence continues at coordinate 3,554 of DATKUV010000067.1, forward strand.
TATTTCAGGTTATCCAAAGCTTTAGTGCCTGATTCAATAGCTTCTATTTGCTGTTTTATCCTGCTAAGGTCTGTTTCTCGCTGGAGGTCAAGACTTAATTGAACAATTTTATTGATAAGGGTTTTTTTAATAAATTCAGAGGTTTCTAATGACATTACTTCTGGTTGGATCCCGATAAATGCATTGGATTGAATATTGGGAGGAGGGATTGATATTTGAGAAGGAGATTGCTTTATTGCAGATTCTTTTGAGATTTCGATTTCTTTTTGTTTATTTTCAACTTTATTTGAATTAGAATCGCAGATCGGACATATTACTTTACCTTTGAACCTGAAAAGAGGAACTCCACATTCACAATGCTGTGCCAGCATGGTTCCGCCCTGTTCTAAAAATTTACTTATTTTTTCTAGTTTGATATCTTCTTCATTATTAGCCAATTGCATCACCGAAAATGTTTCATACAATATAAGTAATATAAGCACTTAAAAGAAGCGCTAGTTTTCTTAAAATGATTGTAATATTTTATACATATTTTATCAAATTTAGGAGAGGATTAAAATACCGATTGATTCAGAAAATATAATAAAACAATGCACAGAAGTTGTTGATCGAATTGTTAATGACGATTCTGTACCAAAAAACATCAGACGTTCTGCAGATGAAATTAAGAATATAATGTATAAAAAAGAAAATTCACCAGCCTTTAAAGCTGCTTTAAGTATAAGGATTTTGGATGATATAAGTACTGACCAAAATTTGCCATTACATACCAGAACACTGATCTGGAATTTGGTTGGGCAACTTGAAACAATACCGGTTGATGAGTAGATTTTTTTTAAATATATGATGTAAAATTTTATAGTTATTTTAGACAGTTGTACAAAAATAACTATAAAATAACTACAAAACAATTAATTAAAATGTTTTATTAAATATTTAATTCAACTTATTCTAATTTGATTTTGTAAAAAAAAATATATTTTTGATCCTTGTTTTAATAATTGATTTCATTGGACTACACCAACCCTATGATTTCCATTGGAAATGAGAAATTTATACTTTATATACCATAAAAAATAAATTACAAAATAGAAAAGTATATATAATTTAATTCATAATTAACAACTGGATTATTTTTTATTTTTATTTTTTATAATTCTTTTTATTATTTTTTATTTTTAATCTCCAGACGAAATCATAGGGTCTCTGTCCTATATATATTTTCGAATGGAAATAGGGGAGTCTTGAAGAAAATCATCAAAATAAAAATTTAACATTTAATAAAAATATCATAAAAATAAATTAATATCCTTTCGATTAATGTTTGTTTTTGTCTATTTATTTATTATCATAAATAGAGTTCTACAGGAAATTAGGGGGTA
>DATKUV010000068.1:0-3560 GCA_035530415.1 Candidatus Nanoarchaeia archaeon
CAGGCAATGAGATGCACATAGCCGACATAACTATGAACTCAGACAGCAGGACCGCAGGCAGAAACACCTTTACCTGGGCAATTGCTGATGTAACTATAGTGGACAGTAGCAACAACCCGGTATCAGGGGCACAGGTAACAGGAACATGGAGCGGACTCACTATAGACAGCGATGTTGCAACTACGGGGTCGGACGGGATAGTGACTGTACTCTCAGACAGCGTCAAAAGAGCCAGTGGGACATATACCTTTACAGTGAACGGTATTTTACTGTCGGGCTGGAACTATAACGCTTCGTTGAATACCAAAACTACAGATTATATCGGCGTGTAGATAACAATATAAAATAAAGTCCGGCACCCATTTTTTCATGGGTGCCATAAATATTTTTTTATGATTCAGTTAATAGGCTATTTCAAAATCCTTTTTGAAAATAATGTTCAGGTTTGAATCCAGGTCGGCCTTTAATTCTTCAACATCTGCCTTTAGGCTATCCAGGTCTTTTCTTTCGCTCTCCAGTTTCTGCATTACAGAACCAACCATATCAGTACTGCCTGAGATCAACCCTTCTATACGAGTCTTCTCCTTGTAAACCGATAGAAAATCCAGTTCCTCCTGCACTCCTGCAAGTTCAAAAACAACTGACTCCCGGCGGGCTTTCAGTGAAGGAAGGATATCAGTCCCCATCAACCGATCTATCTGCTCAAGTGTTTTATTCATCTTCTGCTGCTTTAGCCCCAGACTCCCATCTTCAACCCTCGTCTTCAAATCAGTAAGAAAAGGAGCAATATCGATTTTGAGTACTGATACAGGGTCCCCAATCAATAAATTAAGAATGTTCCTATTTTCAGATGATAGCTTGTGCCTTCCGCTCTTATCCTGTTTTTCCACTCTGGAAAGGGCTTTGGATAATGGTGCAAACAACTCCCTGATATTAGAATCAATCCCTAATATCTGTTCTTCACAAGTTATAACCTGCTTTTCAAGTTCCTGAGCTTTAATAAATTCGTTACTTTTTTCAAGCTCTTTCAATTTTGACTCCAAACCAGGCAGATCATTCTTCAATGATTCATGCTTTTTCTCAAGTTCGGGAATGCGATTATTCTTATATTCGATCTGCTGCCTGGTCTGATTAATCATCTCAATTTCCCCTGGCAGCCTTTCATATGCCTCCAGTTTATCCTTTATATCTTTAATTGGGAGATTGAGTTCATCAAGCACAGCATCCAGGTGTTTCAGATCGAACAGAACACCCTTATACTCTTCAGGAAAAAGCAATTTCACATATTGCTGGCTCCGGATTGCATTCTCAAGGCTATTTGACAAAATGGACTTGGCATTCGTATAGAATTCTGAAGCAACAGCATGGTCCGTATCTTCCGGGACAGATATCCTTTCTATTATAATATTCAAGTTCTTTACAACATTATCCCTGTTAGATGCTCCGGCTTTTGCCATTTTTACAAATACTTTCTCGCCAAATTTTGCATCTATCAATTGATCCCTGCTCTCACCGATATCTTCAAGGATCTTATAGATCTCATCATACTTCTGCCGGATATGTGACCGCAGTTCACTGAAGATCTGAGATGACTCTGTCTCTATCCAGTCTGGCAGTTCATTAAACTCCACAGAAGTCTGAAGTGGAATCTCTTCTTTTTTACCGAAAAATTTCTTAATAATACTCAATTATAATCAGGATAAGAACAGGGTTGTTTATTAAAAAGATTTTGGGATGAATGCCTTTTTGGCAATCATCTAGTCGTTCGTCAATGAACCATTGAAATAGCTGTCATATGCACCCATATCGAAATGGCCGTGACCGCTTAAATTGAACAGAATGGTCTTCTCCTCACCGGTCTTTTTGCACTTGAGAGCTTCATCTATTGTGCACTTAATGGCATGGGCCGATTCAGGAGCAGGTACGATCCCTTCTGATCTTGCAAAGGTCACTGCAGCATCAAATATTTCTGTTTGGTGGTATGCTACCGCCCTCATTAAACCATCAGCATACAACTGGCTGATAATCGGTGAATCTCCATGATACCTGAGCCCACCTGCATGAATGGGTGGTGGTACAAAATCATGACCCAGCGTGTACATTTTCAGAAGTGGTGTCAAGCCCACGGAATCTCCAAAATCGTATCTGAATCCGCCACCAGTTAAAGTGGGACATGCTGACGGTTCAACAGCTATTATATCAATATCTTTATTCTCTTTGATCTTATCTTGCATGAATGGGAAACTGATGCCAGCAAAATTGCTACCTCCACCCACGCAGCCAATAACCACATCAGGGTAATCATCCACTTTTGCATGTTGTTTTATTGCTTCCTGTCCGATGATGGTCTGGTGCAACATAACATGGTTTAACACGCTTCCAAGGGAATATTTGGTATTTTCATGCGTGGCTGCATCTTCCACTGCTTCGCTAATAGCAATACCCAGACTGCCGGAAGTATCAGGTGTATTTTCCAACACTGATCTTCCTGCCTGGGTCTGGGTACTGGGTGAGGGGATAACATTGGCACCCCATAAGTTCATTAATGATTTTCAGTAGGGTTTCTGGTGATAACTTGCTTTGACCATATAGACCATACATTCTATGTCAAAATAATTACAGGCAAAGGCAAGTGCGCTCCCCCATTGTCCTGCTCCGGTTTCGGTTGAGATGCGTTCAACCCCCTCTTTCATATTATAATAGGCCTGAGGAATGGCGGTATTTGGCTTATGGCTGCCGGCAGGACTTACTCCTTCATTTTTATAATAGATCTTAGCAGGTGTCTTAAGAGCTGCTTCCAACCTGTGTGCCCGATGCAGAGGAGACGGCCTCCAAAGACGATAAAAATCCCGAACCTCTTCAGGGATGTCGATATATCTATCCTGGCTTACCTCCTGCATGATAATATCCATCGGAATATAGGTAAAAGATCTTCAGGTCCGATGGGTTCCTTAGTTGCAGGGTTCAATGGTGGTTCCAGAGGTGTTGGAAGATCTGGTAAGATATTATATCATTGTTTTGGAATCTCTTTCTCGTCAAGTAAGATTTTTGTGTTTAACATTAGGTTCACACTCATTTTATAAAAAACGTACAAATATATATCTTTTTTCAAATTATTATTCTAAGTAGTATATTAATTGAGATTGTCTGAAAAGTCGATATTTCAAGGCATTTCAACTAAATCTCAAATTCTAATATGGCAATGCATAGCGATTATCTGAGTTAAAATTTATTAGATGTTCGGATTTTGGCACTTTTTCGACAGTCTCTTCAAATTAGTAAATCACAAAATGAATTTTTTAGATGGAACATAAACAAAATGTATGTCTAATCTATCTGATCAACTCATTAGGGAATGAACACCTTCAGTATTACTTTATTTTCCAGTCTCGATTTTATTAAAAGTTTTTGTATTGTTCCTACCCTTTAGCTACACCCATGGGCTTTACCCTGACAACCTTACGGGCAATATTGAGGTCATGAACCACATTAACCACTTCACTGCTGGATTTGTACACCTCTGGCGCCTCCTCGGCCAGCATGGACGGGTGGGTGGCCCT
>DATKUV010000069.1:0-8647 GCA_035530415.1 Candidatus Nanoarchaeia archaeon
GCGTGGTAGCCGCATATGATGAAGGTGCTGATGACTCGGACGGCGGTCTGGGCGATTTTGTATCAGGGTGCGTTGAAGAGTTCAAAAAATGCATGAAAATGATTCCAGATCGCTCTTATAAAGATAAGCTTCTGGAAAAAATACTTGTCTTTATTGAGGATGAAGACTACGGTCTGGATACGCAGGAAATGCTTTCGGATGTCATTTCTCTGGAAAATATACCCCGGGTGGAAGCATATCTTCTGGAAAAACTTGAAAATTTGAGAAAAACCAGCGCCGGCTTCAGTTATACATATAAAAAAGATAAAACAATAGGATTACTTATCGAGCTGTATGACCTGCTCGGAAAGCCTGATGAAAAGCTGCGGCTTGCTCAATATGAACTTGAAGACAGGGAGGATTATATCAGGCTGGTAGAGATACTGGCGCAGGAAGGTAAGTTTGATGAGGCACTTGACGCTGTCAAGAAAGGTATGGCGCTGCCAGAAGAGAGAACAACACATTTGAGCGAGCTTTATTTTGATATTGCTGAAGTAATGGTGAAAGATAAGCCACAACTCATAGACTTCAAGTCGTCTCTTGATGCTGCATTTGAAATGATGTCGCATTACTTTGATGCAACAAAATACGAAAAGGCAAAGTCGGTCTTCCATACCACATGCAGGCTTGATGACTTCAGATCGGCGCTGCGCACAGGTCTTGTGAACAGGGACACTGCGGTCAGGGCATTTCTGCACGACGGTGAATTGAATGCTGCATCCGAAATGATCCTGGCAGAACCTGTATCTTCATGCGTTATAATTGAAGCATCCACTGCCGCCGCAGATAAAGGGATGAGGCACGAGTCCGCTATACTTACAAGACTGGCACTTGAGCGGGGATGGATCGACGGGCGCCCGCCCATTGGTGTGCTTCTTGATGTGATGATGGATGTATCAGGTAAAGAGGAACTGTGCGATCTGACAGAGCGCATTTTGAAGATGAAAAGGGCGGGGACAGCTATCCTGCTTTTGCCGCATCTCCTGAAAAAAGAGCCCGAACTTGCTGCCGCGCTGGCAGGCAGGTTCTTGGACGATATCCCCGTGGAACTTGTAGCGCAGGTCGCCAGGGCGGCGGCAGCACCGGAGGAGGGGGCAGCTCTGTGCAGGATGAGGATAAACAAGGATATTCTGCGTTCTCATGTCCATTATGATAAAGCGGTCCTGCTGCTTTCGGCTATAAGGGATATTTTCATGTCGAAAGGTAGGGAATCTGAATGGCCGGGATTTATCAGGGGATTTGCTGCTGAGAATAAGGGGAAGAGAAAGCTGGTTGAGAGGGTGAGGAAGGAGTTCGGTGCGGTTTAATAGGATGCATATAATGCGCAGCTCTCTATCACATATCGATATTGATAAATGCTGAAAGATAGCAATACTGATTGAGGTATTTCAAATGCTCTCAAAACAGGAACTTATAGAAGCACAAAACACCCGTCCTTCATTGATCGAACAAATGATCGACCCTGCAGTCCAGATCCAGCCCAACGGCATTGAGATGACACTGCAGAGCGTCCACAAATTGCAGGGTGCAGGGTCCATTGCCTTCGATAACAGTGAACGCACCTTGCCTGATACAAAAAACCTGGAATTTGATCAGGACGGCTGGCTGCACCTTGGACCTGGTATCTACAAGATCATCTACAATGAAGTCGTGAACATTCCCGACAATATCGCAGCCATTGCCAGGGCCAGATCAAGCCTGCTACGTTGCGGCGTGGCACTGGAAACCGCAGTCTGGGATGCCGGGTACAGTGGACGCAGCGAGAGCCTGCTGGTGGTGCACAACCCGGATGGTTTCAGGATAAAACGCGATGCCAGGGTGGTACAGCTAATCTTTTTCAAATTCAGCAGCAGTGTTGATGAAGGTTACAGCGGAATTTACCAAAATGAAAATAAATAGAGGTAATCGTGTTTACAATTTCCTCTTCATTATCAATCCTGTAATGACCAATATAAAAATTGAGATTAATATTCCATTGGCAGACGAGCCATATTCAGGAATGTCTTGAATAATACTACTAGTCTTTCCGGAAGTGCCGGTTTTAGAACCTTCTGTCTTGACAATATAGGCATCTCCTCCGCCGCCCAACGATTTGGTTTGACCGGCAATAACATACCCATTATCTGAACTCTGAAGTACAGAATATCCAATATCACTGTTTTCTCCCCCTAAAACCTGGCTCCACTGAAGATCCCCCTCCTTGTTAAGTTTTATTAGATACATATCATATGATCCGTAGGAATACTCGTTGGTTTTTCCAGCTAAAATATACCCGCCATCAGATGTCTTTTTAATTGACCTGGCATCGTCCTGTGTTTCATCTCCATCATAGAATTTCTCCCAGGCTTTTTCTCCATCCAGGTTCACTTTAACCACATAAATATCAGAAAATTCATTGAAAGATTCAGTATATCCGGCTGCTACGTATCCATTATCCACTTGAGTAATGGAATAAAACTGGTCATTGCCGCTGCCACCAAATTCTGATTTCCACTTAACAGTCCCATCAGGATCAGTCTTGACAATATATGCAGCATAGCTCAAATCGCTGACTGAGCGGGTATAACCTGCAATGATGTATCCATAATCAGAAGTTTGCTGGATGTCATAGGCACCATCTTCCTCGCCCCCGCCAATATTCAGATCCCATTCAATATTGCCATTCGGATCCATTTTTATAAGGAAAATATCCCTGTCATAAAAATTCAACCAGGTATCACCAGCAGCCATGTACCCGCCATCTTTAGTCTGGATGATAGCTTCACATACATCCCTCTGGTTCCCGCCATACTTTTGTTCCCACTCAACCCCTCCGGCAGGATCCAATTTCATAATTTTAAAATCATTAACTCCTTCAGTATCAGTATAGGTTCCACCGCAGACAATATACCCTCCGTCAGATGTCTGCTTGATAGAATTTGCATAATCCTCTTTAGCTGCTATATACTTTTTTTCCCATTCAATTTCTCCTGATGCTGTAAGTTTTACCACATAAATATCCTCAAAGGTATTTACAGAATATTTTTCACCTGCTCCAATATAACCACCATCAGAAGTCTGGGCAATATCATATATCGTCTCTGCCAAATTATCACCCAAATTTCGTTCCCATTCTACTTGTGGAGCCGTGTCTGCTGACGCGATAAATGGAGATAATGAAAGTAAAAAAAATGATAAAGTGAAAATTAATTTAACACCCATGATCTTATCACCGCTACCTGATTTATTTTATATATACTAATATTTTTTTGATAATATTCGTTCAATTACTTTTTCTTTCTTTTCAATAGCATCTAATGCCGCCTTATCGATCTTTTTACACATATCGTTAAAATCAAGTGGTTCCACTTCCCCTACCAGTTTTTTAATTGGGGTATAAGCCGATTCCCTGAACCTGGGTGAAAAATCTATAATCTTGCCATCAATCTCAATTCTCGCGCCGCTACCTTTTCTGACCTCACCGATAATATCAGCAGACACCCCGTTTTCTTTCAATTCATCAAGGATAGCTTCAGCAGATTCAGGAGGTGTAATTATAAGCAGTGCATCCAGGGATACACCAAGATAATCGATCTCTAATCCTTCCAACATGGAAAGCACTTTAGGATGTACCAATGGCCTGATCCGTTCTTCATGGAAAATTAGTTCCACGCCGGCAGTCCTGGAAATCTCTTTTGCATCACCGCGCACACCGCCATTTGTTACATCGGTCATGGCGTGGATCTGCTCAAGTAATCCAGCCTTCAGGATAACTTCACAAGCCTCAATGAACTTGATATTGATAGTCTCGTCCACAATATCATGCATCCCATAATACAGCGCCGTAGTTGAGATCGTTCCTCCCCCGGCCCCTTCTGTCATCAATATCACATCTCCGGGTTCGGCCTTTATCCTGGAAGAAATTGTTTGAGCAATTCCCACAGCACCCACTCCACCAGTCATGCGCCCACCAATGACCATATCTCCCCCGATACGCAGTGTACTGCCTGTGATCAATGGCACGCCTGTCAATTCAGATACTGCAGTGATCCCGGCAATGTGATCAAATATCTTTCCTACATCCCCATCATCGGCAACATGGATATCAGACAGCATGGCCAGAGGTCGCGCGCCCATGGCATATATGTCCCTAAGTGCTGCCCGGGCCACATGAAAACCTGCCAAAAACGGATAATCGCTTAACCGGCTGTGGATCCCATCCACTGTTACAACCAGATACTCCCCGGAATCAGTCTTAACTACGCCGGAGTCATCAAGATGGGAAGTGTCCACTTCAGCATTGGTCTTACCGATTACCTGGGCGATCTTTTCATGAGCATAAAAATCGCCTGCCCCCCGGCTGCCCACTCCGAATTGGCCCATGGTAATGTTTGATTCTACAGGTCTTAAAATCTCTTTTTCTGATCTCAAGGTCGCCTGTGATTCCACAAGTACGGCGTGAGCCAGTTCTTTTGCATAAAGTTGGGTAATCCCCTTGCCTTTGATCTCAAGTATCCTTTCTGCAAGTCGTTCCTCAATTTTATCTGCATTCTCACCAAGTAATAGGGCTCGTTTAGCATAACCTTCAATGTCCATCACCCAATAGATGAGATATTGATTATTAAAGTTTTTTAAAAAAAATTAAAAACAGAGCATTACCATACCAGAGCTACATGCTCCATTTCGTCACTGCCAGATAATTCATTCAGGATGGTAAATACTTCTTCAGAGGTAATGTCAGCTGCCCTGCGACTCATGTTGACCACCTGGTATACTTCAACATATCCTGTGCTGCTCAACACCTTTACAATACGGAGTACTGTATTTTTTTGCCGTTCATGCTCCCTTGTCTGGTATGTACGAACAGAGCGCAGAAAATCTATTTTCCTAAACTCAGGCCAATACGGTGCACAGAAATAGGCGGCACATTCATTTCCATTGGCCTGCCAGGGCAGGAAGTTGGATATCCTCTCATCGCCTCCAGTCCTGATAATAAGATCCACATCAGGAACTGCCAGACTATCTGAAGGGTAAAGGTGAGCTGAAATGATATTCTCATCAATGTCAGATAAAGCAAGTTCCTGTCCTCGAATCTTATTTGCTATTATCTTTGCAGCATCCACAATCTCCTGTCGCCCTCCGTAAGCCATGGCAATATTTAAATAAAAATTGCTATAATGTTTTGTGATATCTTCTACATGGCGCGCTGTTTTTTGAAGAGATAAAGGAAGCAAGTTTAGATTACCCAGAATCCGGACTCGCATATTTCGTTGATGGGTACGGTCATCATCAATAAGTTCCTCTAATTTAATTCCGATCAAATCAAACAAATTTTTCTTTTCGGCTTCCGACCTGTTCAGGTTTTCTGTAGAGAATGCATAGAGTGTAAGTTGTTTAACACCCAATTTATAACTCCAGTCAAGCACATTTTCTGTAGTGTTTGCACCCTGGATATGTCCCTGGTGGGTGGACTTACCATTTTTGTGGGCAAATCTACGATTCCCATCCATAATAATTGCAATATGCTCGGGCACTCTGAAATCTCTGATCTCTGAAGTGAGGAGACGTTCGTATCCGGAATACAGAATATTGTTAATAGTTTTTCTAATCCCATATACCATTTGCAAAACCATTTACTTACACCAATAGAAATAATTATTTAAATAGTTATCAATTAATTAAATAATTCGATTAGAAATATAAATATAAATATATCAAGTATAATGGAATATTATATACTGGTATCACCATAAAGAAACAAAAATATAATAAAAAAGGTTGTTTTAGTATGATTAATAATTTTCTTTGGATGGCATTGATCTTTTTTATCCTTGCAGCCATACTACCCATCAAATATAAAACCTCCAGGATGCCAATTGGTAGTATCGGATGGATCTTTTTTGCAGTGTATTGGGCTCTACAACCTCTTTATTACCTGAAAGAAGGAGATTTTTCAATGGTAATTTTAATGCTTTTTGTGGCATTGATATGTTTGATAATTGCTCATATCATGTTAATTACCTACACAAAAACCAAAAAAGGTATACTGCATGATGATCCTACCAATAGAACTAAAACATTAATGGCAACAACCACTGTGACTGCCTTAAGTGCGCTGTTCTATTTTCCTTTTAAACAGATCGAATCATTGAATCATCTTATCATATCAACTGTTACATCACAGACCTTCTGGCTTTCCCAGCAGGTAGGATTCCCTGTAACCAGATTGGATTGGAACATGATCATGCTTGAAGGATATCGAGTAGAGATCATTCTTGCCTGTACGGCCATAGAAAGCATAGCCCTGTTCTTTGGATTGATCCTGGGAATAAAAGCAGATAAACAAAAGATATTCCTGGCATTGATGGCTTCAATTCCAGTGATCTACATCTTAAACCTCATCAGGAACACTTTCGTAATAGGAGCCTACGGATATAAGTGGTTTGGAACCGGCCCGATGGTAGTACAATTATTTGGTAAAGAATATTTCCTTCACCAATCAGCCAGTTTCTATATTGGTCATCATATCATCGCAAAAGGGGGTTCAGGAATTGCATTATTTTTCATTGCTTATGCAGTGTTGAAGCTGCTTCCCGAACTTCTTGACCTTATCGACAACCTCTGGCTGTTAATTAAAGAGGATGTCAGGAATATTTTAAGGAGGAGTTAGCTATTCTCGCCAGGAATACTGATACACTGATAGGCGGGCTTTTTGTAGTAGCCGTGATCCTGGCAGTTGCAGCTTTCTTCCTGGACTCGGAATTATTGGCAACGGAATCTGCCCTTGTTTTTCTATTAGATTTGCTTTTTATATGGTTCTTCAGGGACCCGGAACGAACAGCCAGTGGGACCGGTGATGAGATCGTATCTCCTGCTGATGGTAAAGTAGTTCATATAAGGGGAAATACGGCTTGTATCTTTATGAATTTCCATAATGTACATGTCAATAGAGCCCCAGTATCTGGAAAAATTGTTCAGATGCATCACAGGGATGGTGGCTATTTACCTGCATTCTCCAAGGATTCGCATAATAATGAACGCAATATAATATGCATCGAATCTGATTATGGTTTGGTAAAAATGACACAGATAGCTGGTACCGTGCCCAGAAGGATTGATACATATTTTAATGTTGGAGATAGAGTTACCAGGGGCGAGCGGATCGGAATGATCAGGTTCGGAAGCCGTGTGGACATAACACCCCCGGAAGGGTTTGCATTAACAATAAAAAAAGGCGATCGGGTAAAAGCAGCCGTATCTATAGTAGCCAGAAAAATGGATGAAGCTTCAGAGGCAATCCCTTATAATAATAATAATAAAGGTGAATAACTTGAATGACAGCATATTTCGATTGATCAAGCTTCCTGATCTTGTAACCCTGGTGAATGTACTGTTGGGTTTTACTGCCATCCTGATGGTTGTCCAGGATAATTCAAATGCCTTCAATGCCTCGATCCTGATTGTAATGGCTGTGATTACAGACGGCATTGATGGTGCAATTGCCAGAAGATTGGAATATGGGGTCTTGGGCGAACAACTTGATTCACTGGCAGATATGATCTCATTTGGAGTTGCACCTGCTGTTATCGCATATTCTTTATTGGCAACTCAATACCATTATTTGATCTGTATAGTAGGGGGGACGTTCCTTGCCTGCGGTATTTTAAGACTGGCCAGATTTAATGCTATCCATTATAAGGCCGGATTCAGGGGCTTACCCATTACAACATCTGGTCTTGCAGTTCCATTATATATACTGGCATTCGAAGGACTTGACTTTGAGTTATTTTCCTATGGCCTGCTGGGATTAATGGTACTTCTAAGTGGATTGATGGTGAGCAGAGTACCATATCCAAAGATCAAAGATTTCAGGGTAATGTACTCAATTTTATTCTTATTATTATTGTTAATTGTATTTTTCTATTTTGGGGAGATCGAAAAAACACATGCAATAGCCGGCATTACGTTTATTCTAATTGGATTATACGTTATTAGTCCAGTTATGAAATTAAGAAAACAATAAAACAATAAAACACAATTAATAAATCAGAAATTGAGATTTCAATGGATGACAACCCCAATTATAAATGGAAGGCCATGTTCGTGGTTTCTATCGGAGTGTTTATGGCCACTCTTGATAGCAGTATAATAAATGTTTCATTGCCTACATTAAAAGAATACTTCTTGACTGATATTACCACTATTCAATGGGTGATACTTTCATATTTATTGACCATAACGGCCCTGCTGCTCACCCTGGGACGGATTTCGGATATTTATGGCCGAAAACCTGTATTTATTCTTGGTCTGTTAATCTTCACATTTGGGTCCGGACTATGCAGTTTTTCTACTACAGCTGGCCAGTTGATCGCATTTCGTGTAGTACAGGGTCTGGGAGCCGCCATGATCATGGCCAATGGCCCGGCAATTATCACACAGGTCTTCCCGCATACAGAACGGGGCAAGGCTTTGGGACTTATAGGTACTGTGGTGAGCATCGGTTTTATGGCCGGACCGGCACTTGGAGGTTTCTTGATAGACTGGATAGGCTGGCAAAGTATTTTTTATATCAATATCCCGATCGGTTTATTAGGAACGGTTTATGCGTTAAAGACCCTAAATCCGGATG
>DATKUV010000070.1:0-8707 GCA_035530415.1 Candidatus Nanoarchaeia archaeon
CATGATGTCACAGGTTCGAGCCCTGTTGGCGGCGTCTATTATTTGCTCGGGGGCCTGTAGCTTAGTCAGGTTAGAGCGCCCGGCTCATAACCGGGCGGCCACCGGTTCAAATCCGGTCAGGCCCATGATACTAATAAAAAAATCATGAAATGGGAGGGTTTTAAATTAGGACATTCGATACTTCAGAAGGCATCGGCGGTTTATTGAATACATTTCGTAAAATAACTAAAGATTCCAGGAAAATTACATTTATCGGCACTCCAGGGTTCTGCACTCCTTTTGCCGAAATTTTGGCATACGTGATTCGAGACACGGATCAAGAACTTGCGTTTATTCCCAATATTTCGGTTGATAAAGCAAAGACCATTATTTCAACACCTCATGGAATGCAATTAGGTGATGATACTAATCCTTCAGCTGATACAATCGTCCTGTTGGGAGGTCTTGCTATCCCAAAGATGAACATTGATGTGAACGATGTCAAGAAAGTTATTGAAGATATTTCAGAACCCAGGGATAGGAAAGTCATTGGGGTATGTTTTATGAGTATGTTTCAAGAGACGGGATGGATTAATATCATTGAATTCGACTATCTTCTTGACTCTTACTTGAAGATTACATCAATGGAAAAATAACTTCTAAGCCTGAGTATTGAAATGTAAATCGGACCAGCAGTCTATTAGGTAACCAAAAACAATTCGCTTTGTGGAAGCTCTACAAGTCGCATCATTTGCTTTTTTACAATCCTTCATCCTAATAAATAATAAATATGATCGGTATTGTATGAAGTTGGGTTTCCTTTCAATTATTACTTTCACTCCGCTAGGCTTTGAGTTAAATAAATTCCTACTAGAAAATAGCCAGATCAAAACAATCCAACAGGTGTTCTAATGCATCAAACGCTCCAGAAATACTTCGGCTACACAGAATTTCGCCCGTTACAGGAAGAAATCATATTAGATGTACTTAACAAAAAGGACACCTTTGTATTAATGCCGACAGGCGGTGGTAAATCCCTATGTTATCAGTTACCATCACTGCTTTTGAGCGGTGTGACAGTAGTCATATCACCCCTGATATCGCTGATGAAAGACCAGGTGGATACACTCAGATCCAACGGCATCTCGGCCGCTTATCTTAACAGCACCCTCTCCTACAATGAATCGCAGGATATCAAAACAGCCTTACTGGAAAACCAGATAAAGGTCTTATATGTAGCCCCGGAACGCCTGATGATGTCCCAGACCATGTCATTTTTAAAAGATGTGGACATTAGCCTGTTTGCGGTGGATGAGGCTCACTGCATCTCAGAATGGGGCCATGATTTCAGACCAGAATACAGACGTGTAAATATACTGAGGACCAATTTCCCAAAAATTCCTATCATTGCATTGACAGCAACAGCCTCACCTAAGGTCCGCTCCGATATTATTTCCCAGCTTCACCTGTCAGATCCAAATATTTATGTGGCTGGTTTTGATCGCAAGAATCTTTTCTATGAAGTCAGACCCAAGCAGGATTCATATAACCAGTTGCTCCTGTACTTAAAAGAGCATAGGGGTAAGTGTGGGATAATCTACTGCTTAAGCCGTAATTCTGTGGAAATGCTGGCCGCCCGGCTGCAGAAAAAAGGTTTCCGGGCTCTTCCCTATCATGCCGGTCTGTCCGATATCCAGCGGGCCCGCAACCAGGATAGTTTCATAAAAGACAATACCCAGATCATCGTAGCCACAATCGCCTTTGGCATGGGGATTGATAAACCCAATGTGCGTTTCGTGATTCATTATGACCTACCTAAAAATCTTGAAAGCTATTACCAGGAGACAGGAAGGGGCGGACGGGACGGTCTGCCTTGTGATTGCCTATTGTTCTTCAGTCATGGGGATCGTTATAAGATCGAGTATTTCATCAATCAGAAAAACAGCAAAAATGAACAAAATATTGCACTTGCCCAGTTGCGTGAGATGATAAACTATTGCTCCAGTTCCACGTGCCGCAGGGGCGTATTGTTAAAATATTTTGGCGAGGAGTTTACACGGGATCATTGTGATAACTGTGATGTCTGTCTGAACCCCAGAGAGACCTTTGACGGGACTGAAGCTGCCAAAAAACTGATGCACTGTATAGAAGATCTGGACCAACGTTTTGGTTTAAATCATGTGATAGAAGTGCTGGTGGGCTCAAGGACAAAAAAGATACTCTCGAACAAACATGATCTGCTGGACAGCTATAGTTTGGGAGAAGAGTACACAAAAGACCAATGGAAGGATATTGCCAGGGAGATGATCCAGCAAGGGATCCTGCTGGTTGAAGGGGAGCGATATCCGATATTGAAACTTAACCAGGAAAGCTTTGACGTGCTGGACGGTTCCCACGCTGTCAATCTCACAAAACCGGTAAAAGAAATAGGGGTCATTCCCAAACCGGTCAATTCTCAGGTTGATTCAGAACTGTTCGACAGATTAAGCGAAATCAGAAAAACCCTTGCCGATGAACAGAATATCCCCCCTTACATAATTTTCTCTGATAATAGTCTCCAACAAATGGCAATTGATAGACCCGCCACAAAGACAAACTTCCTGAACATCATAGGTGTGGGTGAGTACAAGCTGGTAAAATACGGTGACATCTTCCTGAGAGAAATAGCAGAACATTCTGCAAAAGACAATACCGTGCATAGTAAAGGATTATCTGACACTCAATTAGAAACTCTCAACCTCCAAAAACAAAATCTGTCCATCGAGCAGATCGCTGAGGTTAGGAAACTGAGCATAAGTACCATCGTAGGCCACATTGAAAAACTGATACTGGCCGGTGAGATTAATTCAATTGATGATTGGGTTGATCAGGAGAAACAGAATATCATTAAGGAGGTTATAGCTGATATGGGATGTGAATTCCTGTCCCCTATCAAGGAAAAACTGGGTGATGGCTACCTGTATGAGGATATAAAGCTAGTACGTGCCACTGTGATGGTGGGCTCGCTAAATAATTTTGTTTGCGGGATTTAACAAACAGGAATGTTAAATATATTTTATCACAATCTAGTATGCAATCATGTCTGACATACTCACAGTATCAATTCCATCCAAGGTCAGATCTGCTGCCAGCCATATAAGCCTTGCAGACCAGTGGGACCATCTAAAAGCTCGCTGGGGAGTGAACCGGAGCGGTCACCGGGTGAAACCGGGGTTGTATGCACTAGGAAATCCCACCCCGGATTCTCCGGTGCTTGTCACCGCAAATTATACCCTGAGCTTTGACAAATTGCGCTCATCACTAAAAGGCATCGATTGTTATATCCTGGTACTGGACACGAGAGGGATTAATGTTTGGTGCGCTGCCGGAAAAGGGACCTTCGGTACCGGTGAACTGGTACACCGGATTAAGGCTACGGGACTAAATGACGTGGTTAGTCACCGCGTCCTGATCCTGCCCCAGCTTGGTGCAACCGGGGTGGCAGCACATGAAGTTAAGCAGCAATCAGGTTTCAAGGTAGAATATGGTCCAGTCAGGGCTGAAGATCTGCCAGAGTATCTTAAGACCCATAAAGCAGATCCTGAGATGAGAAAGGTGCATTTTACCTTACCTGACAGGGTTGTTTTGATCCCTGTCGATTTTATCAAGGTACTGCTGCCAATGATATTAGCTGCATTCTTATTATTCCTGTTTGGAGAGTCACTTATGGCTGTTGGTATTGTAGCAGCTGTTATAGCTGGTGTGGTCCTGTTCCCTATCCTGCTGCCCTGGCTTCCTACTACTGATTTTAGCTCTAAGGGTTTCATTTTGGGCGGGTTGGTAGCTCTTATTTTTGCTGCGTTCTCTTTTTTTGGAGAAACACCGGCTTCAGGCTGGGTGAGAGCAGGTTGGGTATTGATCTATATGTTGGTTCTGCCGCCAATAACTGCATATCTGGCATTGAACTTTACAGGTTCAACCACATTTACATCTGTGACAGGGGTCAGGCGTGAGATTTTTACTTATGTCCCGGTCATGGGCTATATGTTTGGGTCAGGTGTCTTGCTGCTGATCATCCTGACATTGATTACGATATTGGGAGGATTGTGATGTTCAATTCGTATGAGTCCAACACCCTCGAATACGATCCTGATCTGTGTATCAAATGCGGGATGTGCAGTATTGTCTGCCCCCATGGAGTGTTCTCACCGAATGAAAAGGTGGCCCGATTAGTGGAACCCCAGTCATGTATGGAATGCGGTGCTTGCCAGCTCAACTGCCCAACCGGTGCCATCTCGGTTGACAGCGGTGTAGGATGTGCATATGCCATGATCCTGGCAGCTCTAAAAGGTACAGATGAAGTTTCATGCGGTGGCGAAGATTCAAGTTGCTGTAAATAATGGTATGTAACATATGAGAATATGGGACATCCCACCTGATAAATTTTGCAGGAACCACCTGCTGGGTGAACACAGGGAACTCCATGCCATCTGGTCCATATTGACTAAGGGTAAAAAAGCATACTCTAATCATCCAGAAACCCTGAGATGGAAGGGTAAGCTCAAATCCTTATACCTGAGGCATGAGATGCTGGTACAGGAAATGAAGAATAGGGGATATAATCATTATACTCCGCTGCCTGCCGAGTTGGCAACCGGGAATGAGATACAAGATCAGTTTGTAAACTCATACGATGAACAGATCAAAATTCTGCAGAATAAAGGTTGTGGATGCAAAGTTTAGTCATAATTAATTCAATTCCACAATATTTACTAAAATTACCTGATTTAAAGAATGGGTGATGACAATGATAAATGACCTGATATTAAAGAACAGAAGCATTAGGCGATTTTTTCAAGATAACGCTATCGAAATTGAAACCATAAAAGAACTTGTCGAGCTGGCCCGACTGTCTGCATCAGGAGCAAACCTGCAGCCTCTCAAATACATCATTTCAAATGATCCTGAAAAAAATGGTATGATATTTCCCAACCTGACCTGGGCCGGTTATCTCAAGGACTGGGCGGGTCCGGAAGACGGGGAACGTCCTGCAGCCTATATTATTATTTTAGGTGACACCAAGATAAGCAAGAACTTTGGTGTGGATCACGGAATTGCAGCACAGAGCATTATGCTTGGTGTAGTGGAAAAAGGGCTGGGGGGCTGTATAATAGGTTCAATCCAGCGGGAAGGACTTCGAGAAGCTCTTAACATACCTTTCCAATACGAGATTCTGCTTGTACTGGCTCTGGGTAAACCGAAAGAAACCGTGGTAACCGAAACTGTGATGCAGGACGGGGATATCAAGTACTGGCGGGATAGCGATGGGATTCACCATGTACCAAAAAGACCAATGGATGATCTTATAATTAAAAATCGTTGATGTACTTCGATCGAGCTGCAATCACACAGTCAACATTTAGTTTTTGTGTCGCAGAGATGGAGTCAATTTGGACAAATTCACGATCCATAAACAAATATCTTAAATCGAAAGTAGGGCTATTAAGAAGTACTGGAAATGACAAAGAGTATAAATACAAATAAATTATACTAAAGTATAACAGTTAGCTTATCAGGATTACATATTGAGCGAGGATAACTCGTTTATTTGTACTTATTTTAGGTTAATTGAATGAATAATCAAGGGAAGTTATTGAATAGACAACAAGATGAAAATACTTCGGTCCCAACAGGTGCGTTTTACGATGTCGCAATCGAGGACATTACCAGAGAGAAAATTAAATTGCCCATATCCAGGGTTTGTGGTTTTTTGAGCCAGGCACGAAAGTTGGAGATAGGTTAATAATAAGATTGAAGAGTCATGAGTAAATTCGATATTACAGCCCTGGCTTAAACTTGGATAAAAGAACAAAATAAAGGAGATATAAATATGAGAGACGATAGAAGAGGCGGTAGTGGCGGTAGAGGCGGTAGTGGCGGTAGCGGTGGATTCCGTGGCGGAAGAAGCAGCGGCGGTAGCGGTGGATTCAGACCAACTGGTCCTCGTGAGATGCATAAAACAACTTGTGCAGACTGCGGTGAGGAAACTGAAGTGCCTTTTGTACCCGATCCTGAAAGACCGGTGTACTGCAGAGATTGCTACCAAAATCATAAACCAAAAAAATATTAATCGTAAACTTTATTGAAATAAAGTTTAACCTGTGTGTTTAAATTAGGATACTTCTAATTAAAACGTCACACTTTTTCTTTTTTACTATGCAGAGTTTATTGAACTGTTAAATGGTTTTGTCTGATAAAATAGAAGACATTCTCGAAAAGAAAGAAGTTCGAAGTGTCAAATTTAAGTAACAACTAAACCATTTCACATTAAATAGAGGATCAGATGGAAAAAGTAAGCAGCACCAAATTCAGCAAACTGATTTACACATGCAGCGATGGTCTTAGATTTGCCACTCCCGAGATCGTGGCACAATACAGGGCTGGAAGATTGCAAACCGAAGTATTAGCCGATATAAGCTGCGGGATAGGGGGCCAGACCATTTTTTTTGCCAGGGAATGCCAGAAGGTCTATGGTGTGGACATTGCCGGGGATAAATTAGAATGTGCACAAAAGAACGCCAACCTGTACGATCTTGGTAATATCATCTTTATCGAAGGAGATGCCCTTTCACCTGACACTGTAAAACAGGTGACTGATGCTGATATAATATTCAGCGACCCGGCCAGGCCTGCTGCTGAAACCGTAAGGCAGACAGACAGTCTGAGGCCAGGCATACCCATGGTACTGGATGTCTATAAGGATATTACCGATAAATTTGCTTTTGAAGCTCCTCCCCAGATACCTCCCGAACGCATAGATTTCGATTGCGAGCGGGAATATATCAGCGTGGACGGGAAGCTGAACAGACTTACCCTCTATTTCGGGCCGTTAAAACAATGTGAACGCTCGGCAGTGGTGCTTGAGGATACTGCATTCCATAGATTAAAGTCAAAGGACAGATCACAATTACCTCAAATCTCAGAAATTGCTGAACCAAAGATGTACGCTTTTGAGCCAGATCCGGCGGTTGTCAAGGCTGGATTGTTAGGAGAGCTGGTTCTGGAATTGAAACAACCATTAGAAATAGTACCAATTGATGCAAAACGAATCTTATTAACATCAGATATTCTTATTGAATCACCTTTTTTAAAGAACACTTTTCAACTGATAGGGAAAGTCCCTTATGATTGCAGGCAGATCAATAGTTTTCTACAAGGGACTGATATCGGGAGTGCTGTCATACGTTTTATTATTGCACCTGAAAAATATTGGGATATAAGAAATAAGATCGAAAAAGACCTTGCTGGAGGGAAAACAGCCCATTTATTCAAAATATCACGTTCTATTTACCTATTTGAAAACCTTAGAACATAAGACAGGAAAATATTTGAAAGAAGTAGACATAAAAGAAAGTAAGTTATAGACAAACAGCTTCCTAACTGGAGGAATCCATGGTATCTTTTGATCAGGAACAATTAACCGTATTTGCTATTGAAATTCTCGTTTTCTTTCTTATCATATTAATAACTGCAATAACTGCTGCAATCTCAAAAGTATTGATCAATAAAGCGACACAATCAAGTTCACAATTTCTTGCAAATCGTATCAAACGGTACGTTATTCTACTTATTTGGGCTATTGGAATTATTTTTGCCATAAGCCAGGTTGGCATATCCACCGACATCCTCATCCTGCTGCTGCTGGTGACAGGTATCGGTATTATAGTTTCTGCATATCCTATACTCCAGAATATCATATCCCACTCCTTTTTCAACCTGCAGTATAAGGTAGAGGATGTAATATCTATCAACGGGCACCAGGGGAAGGTCATAGAGATCACTGACATCAATACAGTGCTGATGGACGACAATGGTGACCTGGTCTCTGTTCCTAATGTGCTGTTCGTAAAAGTGATCTGGACGAAACATCAAATATCAGGATATGAATTTACCCTACAATTGGTCATTAAAAAAGACATTGATGTAGTAGATTTCGAAAAAGCGATATTGGAATCCTTACAGGAATGGAAGAATTACTTCAAAAAAGCACCCAACATCGTCACAACCCACACAGGGGAGAAGACATCCGAACTCTCACTCATCCTGAATTTGAAGGATCCTGCAAAAAAAAGACTGGTGACTGCACAGATCAACGAAGTAATCGACAGGTTAATATCTGAATTCACTGAAAAAGCCGTAAATTCCCAAAAAGAGTCCAAACTCAAGGAAATAAAGGACATCGGTAAATGACTGACCAGATAGAACTCAGCCGTGAGATGGGAGTGCTCAGCGCCACCATGATCGGTATCGGTGCCATGATAGGAGCGGGCATATTCGTCCTTACAGGTATAGCTGCCGGTGAGGCGGGGCCGGGTCTGTTGCTGGTATTTTTATTAAATGGTGTGGTAACTACTTTTACTGCCATGACATATGCCGAGCTGAGCTCTGCAATTCCAGAGGCGGGAGGCGGTTATCTCTGGGTCAAACATGCCCTGCCCAGTATTAACGGATTCTTAAGCGGCTGGATGAGCTGGTTCGCTCACGCCGTGGCCGGCAGCCTGTATGCCCTTGGATTCGGAGCATATTTCGGTTTGTTGCTGGATGCCTATAATATTTCAATTTTTGGACTTTCCGAAGGAAACCTAATAAAATTCCTGGCTGTAATTATTGCGTTGATATTTATCTATATCAACTATATGGGTGCTTCTGAAACAGGAGCCATAGCCAATATCATAGGTATTATCAAGAT
>DATKUV010000071.1:0-5894 GCA_035530415.1 Candidatus Nanoarchaeia archaeon
TTTATTTCGAATCCTGACTATCGTATCAAGATTTTTATGTTTGGTCAATTTCTCATTGTTATAACGATCTGGTTATCTATTGCAACAATGAAATGTGATTCCATGTTCACAATTAACGTGTACGCAATTTATACTTTGATCACTCTGATAATAATGCTCTCGATTCCGAGAATATATGATAAAATACTTATCAAGCGATGGAATGCTTCATTTATTACAGACGTTTTGGTTTGGCCGCAGGAGTTTGTTGACCAGTTATTAGAGGATGCTAAAGTTTATTATTACGATTCTGCCATCCCCAGGGCATTTTCCTCAGGGAGATCTATATTTCTTTCAGTAGGCCTTCTGGAAATGATGTCTGAAAGAGAACTAAAAGCGATCCTCGCACATGAGACATGGCATCTAAAGCACATGAATAAAACACATTGGTTGAAACAGTTGTCAATTATTACTTTTTTGCCAAATTAATCCTACAGATCTTCTTTCTACAAATAATACATTGTCCATCCGGAGGCGGTGAGCTGTTTATCAATATTATCTCTTGCTTCCGGTTCAGGAAATTGATTTATATAACTTTCCAAATTCAATTTATTCGTTTTATAGCTACTGGATTTTCAATACATAACAAAAAATTAGATATACTTTACACTACAACTGTTACTGGGAAATAACAATGATCGGAGTCGAAATAGGCTGGGTAATGATAATATTCGGGATTGGATTGTTAGTTGCAGAATCCCTACACCCAGGTTTCTTTATTGCAGTACCGGGTACGTTATTTTTGGTAATGGGTTCAATATTGATCATCCTTCCTGATGTAAGTGAATCGTGGCTGGCTGTCATAATGGTGCTTACTGCATTTGTATCAGGCGTAGGCACCATATTGTTTTACCGCAAGATAGCTCCAATACAAAAACCCAGCTCCACAAGTATGGACACCCTGATCGGTCGTACCGGAACAGTGATCACTGATATTGAACCCGGCTCCATTAATGGAAAAGTCAGGATCAGCAGCCAGATATGGAGTGCTACATCCAATACTGTAATACCAAAAGACAGGAAAATCGAAGTCGTTCAATCAGAAGGAGTCCATGTAAAGGTTATTGAATTGAATGAATAATTATTGAAATATAATACAAAGCCTTGAAGATAGGAGAATAAAATATGGTAGAAATAAGTCTCGGTTTAGGATTGATCATTACTATTGCACTGATCCTCATATTGATATCTGGTGTAACGATCATCCAACCTTATGAACAGGCCCTGTGGATTGTATTGGGTCGGTATAAAAAACGACTGAATCCCGGGTTCAACTGGGTATATCCGCTCATCAGTGAAGTGATACGCCTGGATCTCAGGACCCAGGTGCTGGATGTGCCCAGGCAGGAAGTAATTACCAAAGATAACAGCCCGACCAATGTGGACGCAATAGTTTATATCAGGGTGATTGACCCTGAAAAAGCATATTTTGAAGTTGTTAATTACCATATTGCCACTATAAGTCTGTCCCAGACCACGCTGCGTTCCGTGGTGGGTGATATGGAACTGGATGAGATCCTCTACAACAGGGACTTCATCAACACCAAGCTCAGGGACATCCTGGACGAGGCCACCGATGCCTGGGGTGTCAAGGTAGAAGCAGTTGAGATCAGGGAAGTAGACCCCGTTGAAGCAGTAAAGTCAGCGATGGAAGAGCAGACCTCAGCTGAAAGAAAGCGAAGGGCTGCCATCCTCACAGCTGACGGAAAAAAGAGGGCAGCTGTCCTGGAAGCAGAGGGTGCAAAACAGGCGCGGATATTGAATGCAGAAGGTGTGAGGCAGTCCAAGATCCTGGAAGCTGAAGGCGAACGGGTATCAAGGATACTGATGGCACAGGGAGAGGCACAGGGTCTGAGGGTTCTCAGCCTGGGCGCAGCACCCCTTGATAAGAAAGCGATCTCAGTGCTCAGCATGAATATGATGAAGGAAATGGCAAACGGTCAAGCCACAAAGATCATTTTCCCAATGGAGATATCACAGATGCTCAACCAGGTTGGACAGTATCTGGGCGCCTCCACAGGTGTGCCTGAAGTGGGTAATGCCATTGATGTGGAAAGTATTGTGGGCAAAGCCGATGATGTGCTTGGGAAGATATCTAATCCTGATGAGTTGAGAAAGGAAATTGAGAAGATCGAGAGGGCACTGGAAAAGGAAACTGCAGACACCTTAAAAACTGGAGAATCTTTTAAAGAAAAGACTTTTCAAGATAAAAAGGAAGGTACACATGTTTTCAAAAAAGAGGTCGTAGAATCATCCTCTGAATCTTCAGAAGATTAATCCGGTGAATAGATTTTTGAGGACGGTAAAAAAACCGTCCTTGTTTTTATAATAAATAACCTCATAAACGTGACTATCAGTATACGCAGTGCTTCTGTTGATGATATATTATCCATTAAAAGGATTTTATCTCAATATATACTTGAGACCGAACTTGTAGATGAGAATATTGACCAGTTCATTGTAGCAGAAGATGGCAAAAAAATAGTCGGTTGTGCATATTTGGATACCTCTCAGCAAATAATTGAATTAAGGTCTCTTGCAGTATTGCCGAAAAACAAAGGTATTGGTCGCATGTTGTTCGAATATTTGAAGGCCATGGCTGAAAGTATGACGGACCGGTTATATATCAGGACCACCTCAAGAGGTTTTTTCGAGAAAATGGGATGTACGGTATTGGATTATTCGCAAAAACCAGTGATCTGGCAGGATTGTGCTGAGTGTGATAAAATTGATGTGTGCCTTCAGGTTCCCATGGTTCTGGAGTTGAGATCATGCTGACATTGGGACTTGTGAATACCTACGACAAGATCAAGATCCTGGATGCCCATTACCGTTCAATTGCCAGGGCAGCACCTATTGCATACAGTTTCGGGTTCGCACTGGCATTATTTGATTACCCTTTCAAGATGGATGCAGAGGAACTGTGCAGTTTCGTGGCAGATAAGACCACCATAGGAAGATCAGGACTATACCTGAACGAGATGCTTGAACAAAACCGCTTCTTTGTGTTCGACCTGCCAAAAAAAGGTTTCCAGCCCCAGTTTGGCATTCCTGTGGTTACCACGTCAAGCCCTGATCTGAAGAAGGCTATTACTCCGGCAGCTTTAGCAAACGATATAACAAAAGGCGGATCGTATCTTCTACTGGTGGGATTGGGGCATAAAGGACTACCAAAGGACCTATTTGAACGCGCTAAGTATCATCTTGATATTACAGGTAAAGGTATTCCGCTTGAGACCTGTACTGCTATCGGGGCTGTACCTGCCATACTTTCGGCACATTTGCATAAATAAACAATTAAACAACCTTCCTTTTTTCGTTCAATACCCATCCGGAAGAATCTATTTTTCCATTGGGTAAAATAACTATTTTATTATCCGCAATTTTTATGCGCGTTTTTCTAAGTGATACCGAAATAATTTCTCCCTTATGATTCATTGTCTCGATCTGATCCCCGATATCAAAATGCTTATCAGCCAGGAGGAAAATCCCTGCCATTGCATCGGCCAGGATATCCTTGACAGCCAGGGCAACTGCAGCACCAACTAAAAACGATGCCCCTAAAAGAGGAACCAGAAGCTCTTGCAGTTTAAGTTCAGCCATAATATACATTAAGACACTGAACCAAAGAAAATAAACGATCCATTTTCGTAAAAAAAACTGCGCATCTATTGGCAGCACGGTTTTGGCAATATATCTTTTTAATATCCGATTAATAAAACCAATTACCATGAAAGCTAATATGACTGCCAGTATTACCTTTAAATAAGGTGCGATCCACTGAAATTTATCCCATAAATTAACAATATCCATCTGTGATCACCATTTTTTTTAACGCCTTAACATAATAACAACAATCATCAATCCCATTATCGCTATCAAAAACGACATTCCTGGAATCACTGGGGTCGTGGACATGGGAGTGGGCTTCTTCAATGGAATTGGTGTCGCACTGGAGACTGTTCCATCCTCATTAGAATACTCGGTCAGTTGCACAGTAGTCTTTGCCGCCACCCTGGCATAATTATATTCAATTATCTTCTGGCTGGGTGATTCTAATGAATCGGCAAATTCGTAGGCACTCACTGCCA
This sequence comes from Candidatus Nanoarchaeia archaeon, assembly GCA_035530415.1. GTDB lineage: Archaea > Halobacteriota > Methanosarcinia > Methanosarcinales > Methanocomedenaceae > Kmv04. The sequence continues at coordinate 4,131 of DATKUV010000071.1, forward strand.
ACACTGGTTCAATGCCAGTATTTCTGGCATCCTCAATAGCTATTCTGGCAGCTTCGGCACTGCGTGAGATCTTGGTCTCAATGTTAGCAGCACCCATCAAGCTGATCGCAGTGCTGGCCTGAACGGTTGCAAATAACGAATCAAATATGGCTCCACTATAATATCCCCTGTCAAATTCGATCTGAGCCCTTTCGCGGGCCTCTTCAGCGTCATTTAAAATAAATGACACTCCATGGTAACCACCAGTTTCACCAATTACGGTTCGGGAATAAGTAACAACAGAAGAGGACATACCTAGATACCACCCTGCTCTGGATTTCAATATATCATCTGAAGTATGGTGGTTTGAATTAGCTAACGATAACCACCAGGTTACTGTCTCAGCTCTGTTGGAAGCAGAAGCTAAAGTAAAAATGAACTGGTCAGTAGAATCAGTCTCCCTGGCCCCATCCAACATCCTTTCTGCCATTACTATTCTGATCTCAGCTGCTCCTACACAGTCCACATCCACTATTCCATCAGCACTGAAATTTTCCAGTTTCTGACGACTCTGGTTCACCTCTCTGCTTACGTTTTCAAAAAGGTTGTTAAGGTAAGTTTCATTATTTTCTGATGCCTGGTATTCCTCGCTCCACTGTATATATTTTAAATTGTTGAGGATCAGTAGACCTGTATTGACAGCAGCATAATATTCCTGCACTTCATATTGTTCCTCTCCTTTTTTAATCAGGTCATTCTGAGATTCAAGCAAATCGGTAAAATTTGTGGTTTCGTTATGCATTGAATGATAAAAAAGTGCGGCTTCATCCATCACATCCCTGCTTAGAGGCCTCAGCACATCCAGATATTCATCAGACCAGACCCCTTTAGCAGGTATTTCCCTGTGGATTTTTTTTCCGGTAAATAATTCAACTGCATCCTCGATATTAATTGCTTCTACTACTTTCACATTCTGCTTCCTGCCACGCTTCACAATATCCACAGTAATCGGGCTTTCATTCTTCACTACCAAGGACCCTTCATGTTCAAAGTTAGTTTCAAAAATTACAACTTTAGTCTGACCTTCAGGAACAATAAATAATGTAGCCCCATTTTCTGCAACAGCATCGAGTTTATAAGAAATACCTCCTACAGGCCCAATACTACCATCAGGATTGATCATGCCCGTCATTACCACACCTTCTTTTAATGGCCAGTTCTCTATCTCTGCTATTGTGGCTACAGTTAGTGCAGCACCAGCTGAAGGACCGCCAATAAGTGGAGTTGTGATCTCAATTATGTAATAAAAGTCATATTTACTTGGGTCTATACCTGTGATATCAGATGCCACCAATGCAGCAATTCTGGTCGAACCCTGCAGGTCCACCTCGGTATATGGTTGAGTATCAACGAATACTCGCCCATCACCTTCAGTAACGATCACTGTAGCATTTAGTAAAATTCCAGATTCTCCATCTTTGGTAGAAAATGCTGCTACGATCGGAATCGTTACCCCGTCTTCCAGGTTAATTGCATGTGCAGGAGCAATCAGGAAAAAAACAAATGCCAATATGGCAATTGATTTTATTGGCATTAATTTCATATTTACAGCACTTTCTTTTTAAATTCTTCTAACCCCATCTCCTCAATTACCCATCCTAGACGTTTCCTCTGATCATTTACCTTTATGAAATTGATAATATTTTCCACAAGTTTAAGTGCGTCATTATCATCAAGCTCTTCTGCAATTAGATCTGCCAGTCTGGGTTTGATACCAGAACTCCC